>JABDLZ010000299.1 GCA_013001705.1 Flavobacteriales bacterium | reverse complement strand
GTTCTTAGGGTCGAATCGGGTATAGAGTTCCCCATCATTGAGGATGTTATCCAACACTTCATGATACTCAGGAAGGTCGGGCAGATTATTATGCTTGCCCTCCGGGATGGGAAACAGATGCCTCCGTTCGGGGATCTCCCGCTGCAATCTGACACTGTGTCCATAGGGGATCACCCAGTCACTGGTACCGTGGATGAAAAAGACCGGACAGAGCGTACTGCGTAAGAACTGATAGGTCGGGATCTTATATCGGATAAGCCATTTCATAGGCAAGAGAGGCAGGTAGCGCTGGGCGAGGTGATAGAAGCTGAAAAAGGCCGAATCCATGATGAGCATACGCGGTCGATTCCACGAGGCGATGCGTGCAGCGAATCCCGATCCCATCGATCGACCATATATGATGATACGATCTTCTGGATAGCGCTCGGCCAGCCATTTATAGGAGAACTGCGCGATGTTATAGATCCTCGATTCGGTACGCTTCCCCTTGCTTTTGCCGAATCCCGGATAATCGATCATGAAGAAGTCATAGCCCTTGCTCAAAAAATCCTTGGAGAACTTGCTCCAGCCCTTGATGCTCCTTGTATTGCCTTTGAAATAGAAGACCACGCCTTTCGCCTCAGGCCTGGTGTAGTGAAGTGCATTGATCCGTGAGCCATCCCCGATATCGATGAAGACCTCCTCCATGGGTGTATCATCCTTGGAGATGAATTGGAAACTTTCAGGCAGTTTCTCCGGATGAAAGAAGAAGAAGGACTGTATGCCAAAGGCCAGAAGGCATAGCGCCAAATAGATGGCCAAGAAGATCAGTATGCCGTAGATGATCGATTCCATAGAATAGGCCTAGCACAGCCCGATGACAAAGGTCCAAGTATACGATGCTCCGGACGATCATCGTCAGCATGATCATGATAGGTCCGATTATTGTTCTGGAGAGTCTCAGTATATTCAAGAACTAAATCAAGAACAACATAAATCTGAACAGCTATGGGATTCATATCATTCATCAAGAACGCAGGAAAGAAACTATTCGGTAAGAAGGACAAGGAGACAAGCAGCAGCTCGGCCTCTCCTGCTCAAGAAAAGGACCGCACGGATATCCTCCGTGAAGAAGTAGGTAAATACAACCTTCCTATTCAGAATCTAGACTTGGACGTATCCGAACTGGTGACCGTAAGCGGAAAGACCAACACCAATGCCGAGCGGGAGAAAGTCATTCTGGCCGTAGGGAATATCGAAGGAGTTGGAGGAGTCGAGGATAATATCAGCGTCACCAATCCGGAGCCAGAAGCAAAATTCCATGTGGTGCAGAAGGGCGACACGCTCAGCAAGATCGCCAAGGACGTCTATGGCGATCCGATGCGCTACCCAGAGATCTTTGAGGCCAATCGCCCCTTGCTCAAAGACCCGGACGAGATCTACCCCGGTCAAACATTACGGATACCTATGTCCTGAGATCAGGATATTCATTTCTGCTTTGAACATTTGGTAAAGCGCCCTTCGGGGCGCTTTCTTTATCTTCACACATGGCCTGTGCTCAAGGTGAAACTGCCTTCAATGATCCGCCTTCCGGCCTGACCGACCGCTCATCTGAATATGGGGTCTCCATACCTCTATGATGATTAATCTTGTCTACGCAAACACTCTAGAATATACTGATATGAAACATCTCATCACCATCCTATTTCTCTCACTAATGACAACGATGACTTCAGCCCAAGAGAGCAAAGACCTCCCGGGCAATCCCGAGCTCCCTTCTACCCCAGCTGAGCTCCAAGCCTTGGCCGATCTGGAGACTGGGGATTATGATTACAGCGTAGAAGATTACTTCAAGCGACCCGAGCAATCCACCTTCCGCTTTTCCCCCGATGGTAAATACTTCTCCTATCGCCAGCGTGATGAGGATGGAAAGAACCACATCTATGTAAAGGACACCGAGACCGGCAAGACCCAATTGGCGGTCAAAGAAGGTGAAGACCTCATACGCGGATATGGCTGGGGGAATAGCACCCGATTGCTCTATATCAAGGACAAAGGAGGCGATGAGAACTATCATGTCTATGCTGCAGATGTGGATGGAGGAAATGCAATAGACCTCACTCCCTTCGATGGTGTGAAAGCTAACTTCTCCAATACCCTGAAAGACCAGGATGATCACATCATCGTAGACCTTAACAAGAACAATCCACAGATCTTCGAGCCCTACCGCTTGAACATACGCACCGGGGAGATCGAGCAACTCTTCAAGAATGAGGATGTAGAGAACCCCATTGCGGATTTCACATTCGATAAGGATGGCAATCTGAGGGGCTATACCCAGCAGTTCAATGGGACCGATTATCGCTTCTACTATCGTCTATCGGAAGAGGCACCCTTCGAGATCGTCAAGGAATTCAATTGGAGGGACAATTTCGCCATCATCGATTTCGACTACGCCTCAAAGAATCCCCACGATGCCTACGTGTTGACTGATCTGGAGAACGACACCAAAGAGATCGTACGCTATGATCTGGCCGAGAATAAAGTGCTCGAGAAGATGTTCTCCCATGAGACCTATGATGCCGGTGGCATGAGCACCTCTAAGAAACGTGGTTATGAGGTGGACTACTACTATTACAATGGAGAGAAGCGGACCATGATCCCGGTCTCTGAGACCTTCACATCCTTGCATAAAAAATTCTCAGAGGAGTTCAAAGGCAAAGAATATCAGATCGTCAATCGTACGGATGAAGAGGACCGCTATCTCCTATATGTTGGAAGTGACCGGCTCTATGGTAAGTACTATGCCTATGATACGGAGAAAGATGAATTCACACTCCTGATGCACCTGATGCCACAACTCAAGGAGGAGGATATGGCAGTGATGCGACCGATCAAGTTTACATCGAGGGATGGCCTGACTATACATGGCTATCTGACCATACCTCAAGGCGCATCAGCTGAGAATAAGGTCCCTATGATCGTCAAGCCACATGGAGGGCCCTATGGACCGAGGGATAGTTGGGGATTCAATCCAGAAAACCAATTGTTTGCCAGTCGAGGCTATGCCACACTGCAGATCAATTACCGGGGTTCAGGAGGTTATGGGAAGAAATTCTCCTTGGCCGGTAACAAGCAGATCGGTCGCAAAATGCTCGATGATCTGGAAGATGGGGTGGCCTATGTCAAGACCATGGGATTCATCGATGAGGACCGCATCGCCATCTATGGCGGGAGTTATGGAGGGCTGGCCACGTTGGGCAGTCTGGTCAATACGCCCGAGCTCTACACCTGTGGCGTGGACTATGTAGGGGTGTCCAACCTATTCACCTTCTTCAAATCCTTTCCACCCTATTGGAAACCCTACTTGGAACAGGTCTACGAACAATGGTATGATGAACGGGACCCAGAAGACCAGAAGATCATGAAGCAGGTCTCTCCTGCTCTCAATGTCGATAAGATCACGAAACCCCTATTCGTCATTCAAGGTGCCAATGACCCGCGTGTCAATATCGATGAGTCCGACCAGGTGGTGGAGAATCTCAGAGCCAGAGGCTATGACGTGCCGTATATGGTCAAATACGATGAGGGACATGGATTCGGTAAGGAACACAACCGTATCGAGCTCTATGAGTGCATGATGGGCTTCTTTGCCAAGCATCTCAAGGGAGGAGAATAGCCTAGCGGTTCATGGTAATTGCATGGGAATGACTACCTTACAGGAGTCACCTTAAACCCAAGACCATGAGAACACGAACCTTATTACCCATATTGACCGTCCTGCTCCTATTCGGCCTGCTGAGCTGTGCCGGAGGAGAATGCGAGTGTGCAGATTGCTATGCCAAAGTGGATGTAGAAGCCGTGAAGGCGCAGATCGAAGCATTGGGCGCTGAGATGGACCGCTCTATCGTAGAGCAGGATATAGAAGCCTTCATGGCCTATTATGGAGAAGGCATAGAGAGCTACCCTCCCGGCAAGCCGGCCATGATCGGAAGAGAAGTGATACGTCAGAATTTAGACGAGGCCTGGGCAGAACCTGCCCCTCCCGGAATGACTTTCGATATGCAACGTTCAGATATCTGGGTGCTCGGGGACTATGCCGTAGAGACAGGTACTTACACCTTCAGCATGGAGGGAATGGATGAACCTGAAGAGGGAAAATGGATGAACTTCTATGAAAATCAGGACGGCACCTACCGAGTGATCCGCGATATCTGGAACTATGACCAGATGCCCGAGATGCCGGAGATGCCGGAAGAGGAAGAAGAAGCAACAGAGTAAAGCGGGGTCTGGAGCATTTATTCAGGAGTCCTGATTCAAGATTCAAGAGTCAAGAGTCAAGATAACGGAGTGGAATCGGCTAGCCTAACTTCTCGACTATCGCTCGAAGGCCGGCTTGAAGCAAACGGAGTTCGAGGGATCGGAACGATCGTCTCGAGAACGAAGTGGAATCCGGTCGCCTATCTTCTCGATGCGTGCTATCACACTTACTCGAAGGCCGGCTTGAAACAAACGGAGTTCGAGGGATCGGAACGATCGTCTCGAGAACGAAGTGGTATTGCATAGCCTCACTTTTCGACTATCGCTCGAAGGCTTGCCTCATGTGAGCGGAATATGAG
>JABDLZ010000298.1 GCA_013001705.1 Flavobacteriales bacterium | reverse complement strand
ATGTAACCCTCAAAGACCTCTACAATGAGGCGACCGATATTCCCAGGCTCTTGCTCATGGGGGATCAAGATCATCTATTCCTCAATCCGGCCATGAGCTATGTGAAGGAGCGGGCCAATACGATCTTGAAGATATTTCCGAAGTGTGGTCATGTGGTAAATATCGAACAGGCCGAAGCCTTCAATGAACAGTGCATCAGCTTCATCCATCAGGTGGTCGAACCATCCAGGGTACCTGCATTGACATCGAAGGGTAAATAAAAAGAGGCCTCTGAACGAGACCTCTTCTTCGCAAACCTTGAACTATAGAATCGTTCAATTCTCTTTATTGACGCTGCCTGAACCAACCACTTTGGATTCCACCTGGGGGCTGCCGCGATAGATCACATCACCACTTCCGGCAATGTGGGCTTCCAATTCTGTTTCGCAATGGATATGTACATCACCGCTACCCGCTATGTGGATCTCTGCCGTACCGGTGCGCAAGTCCGATCCCTTGAAATCGCCCGACCCGGCTATATGGATCTCCAGATCAGGAGCGCTACCATCCACGTTCATATCACCCGATCCAGCGATGTGGAACTCGGAGTAATCCGACATGGTGAGTTCCCCTTCAGCATTGATGCTGCCAGAGCCTGCGATGGAGAGATTGATGCCTTTCAGGTTAGAGAAATCACCTATCTGTATGGCACCACTACCTGAGAGGCTCATGGATTCGAAATCAGGCATGGTCACGTAGATGGTCATGCTCTTGCCTTTATAGCTTTTCCAGTCCTTCATCTTCTGCGTACGGATCTTCAAGTGGCCGTCCTTTTCGATCACTTCCAGTTTTTCTAGGATCTCATCATCGCCTTCAGCATATACGCTGTGCGTATTCCCTTGTGTGACGTGCATGTCCCAAGAACCGGCCAGATTGACCGAGTGGAATTTGCCGACCTGGAATTCTTTTCTGCCTTCTGACATGGTGAATGAGGCTGCTTTTCCATCACTGCAACTGCTCTTGTGAGAATGCTCATCCTCGCAGTCCTTCTTCCAATTCTTTTCCCAGACCTTGGCACGGATCTCTTCTGTTCGCTCATGCATATCGATCTCCACAAACACATCTGATTCTACTTCGACCTCTGGAGTCGCTGGAGCCTCTGGAACTTCAGGGATTTCAGATTCCACGGCAATCTCTACTTCGGGTTCGGTCACTTCTTCGGGAGGAGTAGGAATAGTGACCTTGGGGCTTGCAGGCTCTTCGATCGGGTCCTCTATCTCGGGTTCTTCTGGTGGTAGGATATCCTGTGCTTCAGTGGCGGTGGTCTGTGTATCCTGATCAAGGAGTGGGGTCAGGTTTTCCACTTGCTCCGTGTCTGGTACGATCTGATAGGTAGTGGTGGTCAGGCCATCTCCCTCCGAATCTCCGGAGTAGAGCATCATAGAACCTGCGAGGATGAAAGCTGTAATCGAACTCATAACTATGGTATTTAGATTGATGATACTGGACCAATCAAAAGGAGCGCTGGCAACAGGAAAGGACACGACCATTTTACGGACCTTGTCCATACTGACCTCAGGGGGTCCTTTTCTGACGTTATCGAATAGATCTTGCTCGTTCATGACTGATGTCTTATAATGCGATCGATCGGATCACACTGAGCAATTGTCCACTACTGGTATTCATTCCGTTCTCTTGAAGCATTTCACGTAGAAGGGCTCGACCTCGGCTGACCTTGGTCTTGACAGCTCCTTCGGTCGAATTCTGCATTTCTGCAATCTCCTTCATACTGAATCCCGAGATCTCATAGAGGATGAGTGCTTCGCTGTGGGCTTTGGGTAATCTGTCCAAAGCCTTATATAGTAGCTGGATATCGAGAAGTACATCGGCTGAGACTCCTTGTGCCATCATGCGCTCGTCATGTTTGGCGGTGAGTTCGGCCTCATTCTTCCGTTTTCTCCAGATGGACACTGAGCGATTCTTGGCCGCTCGTATCAGATAATGAAGCAATTTCCCCTTCTTCTCGATCTTATCGAAATTCTTGAAGGTGCTCAAGAGAACATCCTGGACCAGATCTTCAGCGTCCATGCGACTGTAGGCTATTGCCGAACAGTAGCGCACAAATGGCTCATGACAGGCCTCATACGCCTTCATGAATCGCTGATGTTTGGTTGGGGACACGCTCTAAAGTATTGGTTTGTCAATTGGATAGTCGCACTTCTCCATAAAAGGTTACATCATGACTTTAAGTGGTCTAGAAGACCCAAAGTACCCGATGGGTCCATTTTGACCATGTGGAAAACTCTGAGAATGAGTTATAGCTTGAACTTGACAGAAATATCTGGTATTCAGTAGATTTAGATAGAATAAACCTAAAAGACTCGATTATTATGGAAGCATATTGTGTGAAGTGTAAGGCAAAGCGTGACATGGAAGGTGCCAATGAGGTCACCATGAAGAACGGTCGCAAAGCCATGAAAGGGAAATGTCCCAAGTGTGGGACCGGCATGTTCAGAATAATGGGTAAAGCCTGATAATCAGTCTTTTACCATTTAAAGTTGAGTGTCTTCTCCTCGGATGAATGAACGATATAGTTCACCTAGGAGAACACTCACCTTTATCACATAATAGGGCTGCTGTAGGGTCTTCTTGACCTCCTTTTCTGAGTCAAAAGCGTGTCTATATCCCCCTCCTAGACCAGGTTCGAGCCAGGGCAGAACACGGTATTTCAGCATGATTCCGCCTCCCAAGACGGAAAAATCCTCATCTAGAAAGGTCTTTATCTGACCTGTTGTACTACGATATTCACCGATCATACGCCCTCCTCCGAAGTAGATAGGAGTGCTCATTTCCCATGGTCCGGCCTTCATGATGACCCGCTCATAGAATAGCGTGGCAAAACTCACATTGAAATCAGCTTGTGCATCGGGTGGCGCATCTTCCCGATCGATGCTGACATCATCATAGCTGTCTCCATCCCTCAATCCGAAAAATGCGAGTCCGAAACGATGGACCTTGCGATGCTCGGCCCCGAAACGCAGACCCAGAAATTTGACATTCCTCCCTTGGAAGAAGGAACGCCTGCTATCGAAACCGACCAGTGGCCTCCATTTCTTCTCACCTACAGAGTGCGGTAGCCATTCTACTTCATCAGTGTCAAAGAACTGTGCCGTTGATAGCAAGGGAAGTATGAGTAATATGATGAAGAAGTGTTTCACGTGGTGTAGCTACAGAACGCAAATTGAAGGTAAACCGATTCATGGATGTCTTGAAACGAATGATCCTAGGTCATCAAACCATTGATGTAAATATCAAGAAGCACGATCATCTAGTCCGACTTCCTTAGGGATATCGGCTTCCGTTCTCGACAAAGGGAGTGGGCGCGAAATATTGAGCGACAGGGGCTTGATGCATTCGATCATTCGTTAGATTTGGTACTAATCAACCCATTCAAAATCATCTTGTTATGAAGAATCTATTTCTCTTAATCGCCTTGACCCTCGGATTAGGTCTGGGGGCACAGACCGTTCATACGGTAGACAATAATGTGAATTCCGGTGCGGATTTCACCTCGGTACAGGCAGCCATTGATGCAGCTACTGCCGGTGATATCATCTACATACATCCTTCACCTGATTCATATGGTAGTATCACTGTGAATAAGACCATCCACCTCCGAGGAATGGCTCACAGACCAGAGCTCAATCCGGCCGAGAACACTCAGCTGGAGCTTCTCCAATTCAATGCGCCCATCGGTGCGCCTGGATGTTCGTTCCAGGGCCTGCGATTCAGCAATATCAATATATCGGGAAATACGAACCAGGATTACAGTAATCAGACTTTCATCAATAACCGACTCACAGGGACGATCACGGCTGGTCAGAATTGTGACAATTGGCTCTTCCAAGGAAATGCGATCACCGGAAATATGTTCGATCTGATCGATCAAGGCAGTGCGAACAACAACTGGATGTTCGTCAACAATTTTATTCAGAACAGTGCTACTTCATATACCTGGACAACCTTCGAGAACCTCAATTCTACTACGGTCTTCAGGAATAATATCATTCGTTGCTATACAAATGACCTGAGTCCGTGGGTATGGAACTCGTGCACCGGCCTGGTCGTGGAGAATTGTGTATTCCTTTTCAATTCTGGAAATGTCACTGAAGTTTCCGGGTCCAACTCTTCTGTCACCTACAATAATTGTCTGTCCTTCAACTATGTAGGCGATATAATGGGCGAACTACCCGGCACGAACAATACCTCCAACGAGAATCCGGTGTTCCTCATAGATGCGAATACTGGAGGATTCTCATCCGGTAGCGATTATCAATTGGATCCCTCTTCTCCCGGATATCAGGCCGGTACGGATGGAGAAGATATCGGAATCTATGGCAATGGATTCGAATACAGTATGAACGGTTATCCATTGGATCTGCCATATCCTACGCAAATGACCATCAGCTCGACCACAGTCGTGAGCGGAAGTGACTTGGAGGTGCAATTCAAGGCCAAGGGCAATTAAATCCTAAGGTCATGAAAAACCTACTTACACTACTGACCTGCGGGTTGATCCTAGCCGGACAGGCCCAACTATCTATCACAGGGGCCGAATATTTCATTGACACCGATCCAGGAGTCGGAAATGGAATAGCTATCGGAATTACACCAGGTGCTGAAATTGAGGAATCCTTCATAGTCGACCTCTCCGGTCTGGAGCCTGGATTGCACAAGATCCACATACGCACCCAGAACGAGAATGGTGAATGGGGGCTGTATACGGAAGAGATATTCTATACCAGAGACCCCATAGCTCATGACATAGTAGCTGCCGAGTATACGGTGGATAGCGAACCTGGTCTAGGAGCAGGAGAGTCCGTTGCAGTTACTACTGGATTGGAAGTCGAAGAGTCCTTCACTGTACCCACAGATGGTCTAGAGGAAGGGTTCCACGTGGTCAAAGTGCGTGTGCAGAATGCCGAAGGAAATTGGAGTCTGTCAGCTAGACGGTTATTCGTTGTGATGGACCTCACTACCCCGAACGAAGTCTTAGATCTGGAGTACTTCATCGATGAGGATCCGGGATTGGGGAATGCGACACCGCTCTCTTTTACACCGGGATTCGAGGTGGATGAGACACTGACCATTCCACTTCCTGTGGATATTCCAGAAGGAGATCACATTCTCTACATACGCCTTCGGAATAGCGCGGATACGTGGAGTCTATATGGACGACAGGATTTTGTGGTCGATAATTCTGTGGGAGTCGATGAGTTGGACGAATTCCTTGAAGTATATCCCAATCCAGCGGCTGAGCATCTGATGATCAATTCTTCCTCGAGAGTGACTGAGATCAGGATTCTCGACATGAATGGACAGGTGGTACATGCTACGATTGCTCCTGATCAGATGGTGGACCTCAAGTCATTTTCTTCGGGATATTATCTGATCGAATTGACCACGGAAAAAGGAGCTCGTACATTCAAGATATTGAAAGAGTAAAGATGTTGAGGCATTCACAGGTACTGTGAAAAGACTCAATACATGACGTAATCCCGTGTAATCACTTTGATGGAGCTGATCCGGTCATTCCAGAAGTGATCGGGCTCTTTTGCTCTCCAATCGCGTTTCAGTATCTTGACCTTTCCTCGGTATCCAGTGTGCTCGAATACGTGTACTTCTATGCCTTGAGGGATCACTATGCTACTGATGCGGTCGTTCCAGAAGTCATCACTCCCGAGGGCTGACCACTCTCCAGTCAATTCGAAGGATGCTCCTGTGCGGTCAGCATGCTCGTAGATCTGTATGCTCGGACGTGCAGGTACATCGGGTTCCAGGCCTATAGTCGAGCGGATAACGCGTAAGGAACGGATATCGTCCCTCCAGCGCCAATCGTTCTTGCCCATGCCGTCCCAATCTTCCGTGAGTTTCATATGCCGACCGGTGAAATTATCTCCCTCATAGACCCACACTTCCCATTGTGCAGGAATACGGATACTCTCAATTCCGAAAGAAAAACAGCCTTCTGCACTCGTCCAGTCCGAGGTGATGAACTTGTGATCTCCCCGGTATTCGGTGCGAGTGAATACGGCTACACCTTTGGTAGAAGTGAGGGCCTGAAGCAGAGGGTTCGGGCGATATTCGGTAATGATACGTATGCTCCGTATCTCGTTCTTCCACCTCCAATCGTGTTTTCCATTGCCATCCCAATTTGAAGTGAGAGCACGATGCCTGCCGGAGAATCCCTCTCCTTGATATACCCAGATCTCCCAGCCCTTGGGTACCCGGATACTTTCGATGCCGAAGGGAATGTTAGATAGACCAGGATCCCAATCTTCTGTGATGAACACATGCTGGCCTTGGTAATCTTCCGTGTCGAACAGGGCGATTCCCAAGTCACTCACCTGTGCGCTGAGAGCCCCCGAGAAGAGGCATGGAATAAGGATGTTGAGTAGTATTTTCTTCATGGCCCTATGTGTTATAGAGGCCATAAAAGCAAAGGCTATGCCGAATGAGTCAGAGTGCTCCGATCAGGAGCGGTTCTTCAAGTGTTCAGCGACCGCATCCCAATTGATGGAACGGCTGAAAGC
>JABDLZ010000297.1 GCA_013001705.1 Flavobacteriales bacterium | reverse complement strand
GCCAGAGGAGTACTCATCGATGAATACCAGATAGAACAAAAGGATATGCAGTAGGTAGTTCCCTCCCGTGAGGAAAGTATAGGTCCGGTTGAATAGAATACTGGTGCCCAAGAACACGAGCAGTGCTCCGAAACGGGTCCAACGCTTGAATAGGATCAGCGCCATGCCGATGAATGGGAGTATCACGAACAAGGGATACCATGCGCGATGGTCTTCATCATGCAAGAACATGATCACATCGTGCGTCCATAGATCGGGAAAGGACATGGGGGCGATCAAGGAGTACTCACCCCAAAGCAGTTCATGCATCGGAAGGCCCAGAATGATGATGCTATAGGCTACAAGGGCGTACAATCCCCATCGGAGCCACTTGACGGTACGCACTTGATCGAAGGATCCGGAGAGCCGTGTGATGAGTCTATTCAGGTCCATCCATGAGTGTTTTGGTAGGGAAATGGATGACCTCCGGGTCTTGCAATTCGAAAGGGTCTTCTAGGATCAGCCTGATCTGCAAGGTGTGTACTTCCATCTCGGGAAGAAAGTGATGGGCATAGTTCTCTGCCAAGACCATAGCAATCCCATACCCCATATTCTGCGGGTAGAATTGCTCAGCAGGTCGGTCCTGCTGATCGAAATGATCCACCGCCATCCAGAGATGATAGACCGTATTCTGCGTGACATGACACAGCTTGGAATAGTGCGTCACCCGATAGCGGATATGCTGGTCCATACATATATGCTCTGCCCGATACCATTCCGACCAACCGCTCGGACCATAGTAGCGCATCTCCATGCGCTTGTGTTTCGATTGCGGTTCGGGAGCAAATAGCGCCCAGCCCTGATGAAAAGTTGGATAACACCATAGATGACTGTAACTCTCCATACGAGGAGTCAGGTATTTCTCAGGGGTATTATGCAATAGAGTCATCGTGAAATGCAGCACGAATACCCCGAGACAAGCGAAAAAGAAAAGTTTGAGAATACGATGCTCTGACATGTGTCGGTATGAAGCTTCTTGTCGAATGTATCCCTATTTTTGAATTAGCAACAATCCCGCTAAAAACGCCTATGGATATCAGAGCGAATGACCCGGAATTACAATCCTGGGTACCCGTGTCGAGTGAATCGGATTTCCCTATACAGAATCTCCCTTTCGGAATCTTCAGTACCGGAGGAGATGCTCCCAGACCCGGTGTGGCCATCGGGGATCAGGTGGTCGACCTTCAGGTGTGTGCGCTCCTCGGCCTATTCGATACACTCGAGATGACACGTGAGTGCTTCAGCGCTCCTACGCTCAATCCTTTGATGAAGTACGGCAAATCCGGCAGTCGTGCCTTGCGCAATCGCATTTCCGAACTCTTGAGCACGGGCAATGAAGAACTGCGCCCACATGCGGATCAAGCGCTGCATTCGCAAGAAGATGTACAGATGCATATGCCTGTGGAAGTGGGAGACTACACGGATTTCTACTCCAGCCGTGATCATGCGACCAATGTGGGCACCATGTTCAGGGATCCGGACAATGCCCTACTTCCCAACTGGCTCCACATCCCCGTAGGCTATCACGGTAGAGCGAGCAGTATCGTAGTCTCCGGTGTACCCATCCATCGCCCAAAGGGGCAGATGAAACCACCCGAAGGCCCTCCGGTTTTCGGTCCCTGCAAGCTCTTGGATTTCGAATTGGAGATGGCCTTCATCACCTATGATGGAAAGCCGATGGGCCATTCCATCAGCACGACCGAAGCGAGTGACTACATATTCGGCATGGTCATTTTCAATGATTGGTCGGCACGTGACATACAGAAATGGGAGTATGTGCCTCTAGGCCCTTTCTTGGCCAAGAATTTCGCTTCCAGTATCTCACCCTGGGTGGTGACTCTGGATGCACTCGAGCCCTTCCGAGTAGCGGGGGAAGAACAAGAACCGGAAGTATTGCCCTACCTGAAATACGAAGGCAAGAACAATTTCGACCTCCCACTCGAGGTCAGCATTCGCACCGCATCAGGAACTGAAAAGGTCGTGAGCCGATCCAACTACCGATACATGTATTGGAACATGAATCAGCAATTGGCCCACCACACCGTCAATGGTTGCAATATCCGTTGTGGGGACATGATGGCCTCCGGCACGATCAGCGGTCCAGACCCTTCCAGCTATGGAAGCATGCTCGAGCTCTCCTGGCGAGGCACCAAGCCCATCGACATGCCCGATGGCAGTCAGAGGAAATTCATTCAGGACGGAGACACTGTGGTCATGAGAGCACACGGACAAAGGGATGGATATCGGATCGGCTTCGGGTCAGTAGAGACCGAGGTCCTTCCGGCCAAATGAAATGGGATGTAGATGGGTGAAGCCTATGTCATAGACGAAGAAGCCGAGAAACGCGAGATCACCAAGCGGTATCGCGCACTTCTCCGTTCGCACAAGCGCATCAACAAGGATTCGGAGCGCAAGCGGATACGGAAAGCCTTCGATGTGGCCGTGGAAGCCCACCGCGAGGACCGCAGGAAAACGGGAGAACCCTACATCTACCACCCCATTGAGGTAGCTCGGATCGTCAGTGCCGAGATGGGGCTCGACACTACCAGTGTAGTCGCTGCTCTTCTGCATGACACGGTAGAAGACACCTACATCACATTAGAGGATATCGAGAATCTCTTTGGAGAGAAAGAGCGCTACCTCATTGATGGTCTGACCAAGATCAAAGGAGTACTGGAGAACAGTTCTTCCATGCAAGCGGAGAATTTCCGCAAGATGATCCTCACCTTGAGTGACGATGTGCGGGTGATCCTGATAAAACTGGCCGATCGACTGCATAACATGCGCACCTTGGATTCCATGCCGCGCAATAAGCAGCTCAAGATCGCCAATGAGACCTCTTATATGTATGCTCCC
>JABDLZ010000296.1 GCA_013001705.1 Flavobacteriales bacterium | reverse complement strand
ATACCTTGCTGGTGGCCGTACTGCTTTCTGCCCAGTGTACCGATAAGAAAGTGAATGAGATCACCCCAGAACTCTTTGCCATGGCCGACAATCCCAAGGATATGCTGCGTTACGAAGTGGCAGATATAAAAGAAGTGATCAAACCCTGCGGTCTGTCACCGGCCAAGAGCAAGGCTATATACGGCCTGTCACAGATCATTATGGATAAGCATGACGGTCAGGTTCCTGATAATTTCAAGGACCTGGAAGCATTACCCGGAGTAGGACATAAAACGGCAAGCGTAGTGATGAGTCAGGCCTTCGGGCATCCGGCATTTCCTGTAGATACACACATACATCGGCTCATGTACCGCTGGAACCTGAGCAGTGGCAAGAATGTGGACCAGACAGAGAAGGATGCCAAGAGATTATTTCCCAGAGAACTATGGAATAAACTGCACCTACAGATCATCTTCTATGGCAGGGAATACTGTCCAGCACGAGGCTGGGATATCCAGAATGACATCATCACCCGTACCATCGGAAGACGCACGGTCTTGAAGCAATTCGGTCTGTGAGAGCCCCTCAGTTCAGGTGCATGCGTACACTTCCGAGCACATGGCTCTTGCGTATGCTTGTAGTTTGTGAATAGCTCCTGATCAGTTCCAGACTCTTCATGCTGGGTGAGAACTCCTCACTCGCATGTTCGGAACTTGAGGGCCCGAAGAATTCGGACTCAGCTCGCTCCATTTCATTAAGATCATCGAAAGTAAAAATCGCCATCGGCTTGAATTTGGTGTTGTTTCTTTTCTAAGAACGATTCTGCCCGGTACATATTGTACAAAAGAATCCTCCCCCGAACAGACGTCCGAGGGAGGAGTACTACTAACCAAACTAAACAACCAAACTAAAAATCTACTATCTCACAGTGAGGATCATATCTTTTTCTGCAGCGATCTTGCGCATGTTGATAAGCGCATAACGCATACGCCCCAGAGCTGTGTTGATGCTCACATTCGTTGCTTCTGCAATGTCTTTGAAACTCATGCCCTTATAATGACGCATGATGACCACTTCCCGCTGCTCTTCGGGCAATAATTTTACAAGCGACTTGACATCCTCGTGAATCTGATCGCTGATCATCACATCGTCTATAGCCGTTTCGCCATTATCCAAGATGGCGAAGGGACTGAACTCCTCGGTCTCACGGACCTTGGGCATCTTCTTGTTCCTACGGAAATGGTCGATCACCAGATTGTGCGCGATACGCATGAGCCAGGGCAAGAATTTTCCCTCCTCGTTGTATTTGCCCGCTTTCAGGGTATTGACCACCTTGATGAAGGTATCTTGAAAGATATCCTCCGCCAGATCACGGTCTTTGACCTTGATGTAGATGTGGGTGAAAACTTTGTTCTTGTGACGTAGAAGGAGT
The DNA here is from genome assembly GCA_013001705.1 of Flavobacteriales bacterium. Lineage (NCBI taxonomy): Bacteria > Pseudomonadati > Bacteroidota > Flavobacteriia > Flavobacteriales > Flavobacteriales bacterium. The sequence continues at coordinate 4,134 of JABDLZ010000296.1, read as the reverse complement.
GCTTCAAAAGCAGATTCATTTCCTTCTAGATACTTATGGACCAGATCACGGTCCTGTAGAGCAGATAAACGCATAACAACTTGCCTTTTAAGAGATAGTACAGTCTAAAAAAGTAGTTGTTCGTCCTTATGCGCTTCTATTATTTAAGTGTTGCACTATTTCGGTTCTAGCTCCTAACGCACTTCCTAGTGCAGTATTGTCTTACGAGTAGACCTTTTTAATTATACAGCGAAGATACTCATCACCCTAAAGGCTGTCAATGTTATCTGTAATTTCGCCTGTTAATCTTTGTTAATACGTCACAACAACTGTGCCGCATACTATGACCCTGAAAAAGAAGGATATCCGCATCAAAGGCGCTCGCGTCCATAATCTCAAAGGAGTGGACGTGACCATCCCGAGAAACAAACTTACCGTGGTGACCGGTCTTTCAGGAAGCGGTAAATCCTCATTGGCCTTTGATACGCTCTATGCCGAAGGTCAGCGGAGATATGTAGAGAGCCTCTCATCCTATGCCCGTCAGTTCCTGGGTCGCTTGGATAAGCCCGATGTAGATGCTATCGAAGGGATAGCTCCGGCCATTGCTATCGAGCAGAAAGTCATTTCCCGAAATAGCCGCAGTACTGTCGGTACCACTACAGAGATATACGACTACCTCAAGTTGCTCTATGCACGTATCGGCCATACGATATCTCCTATCTCTGGAAAAGAGGTCAAGGCCGATACGGTCAGTGATGTCGTGGATGCAGTGATGGATTCCGACCCCGCGACCCGCGTGATGGTATTGGTGGACAAAAGACCAGAAGAGGGAAGAACCTGGGAGGAACATCTCAAGCTACTGGTCGATCAGGGCTATATACGGGCACAGACCGAAGAAGGAATCATCCGGATCGATGAAGCGGATAATCAACATGCCTATGATACCTTCCATTTGATCATCGATCGTTTCACGGCCGAGGATTCTGAAGAGAATCGCGCGCGTATCGCTGATTCGGTCTCAACTGGGTTCTTCGAAGGTCATGGAGAGATATTCTTGGATATAGACAAGGGAGCTAAAGTCCTTCAATTCTCAGATAAATTCGAGGCGGATGGCATGCAATTCGAGCGACCGAGCGTCCATTTCTTCAGCTTCAATAATCCGGTAGGAGCCTGTAAGGTCTGTGAGGGATTCGGTTCGGTGATAGGGATCGATCCTCAATTGGTGATTCCGGACCCTTCACGTTCCGTTTTTGAAGACGGGGTGGCTGCTTGGAAGGGTGAGAAAATGAGCGAATGGAAGGATGAATTGATCCGCGTGGCCGACAAGTTCGACTTTCCCATACATCGCCCCATAGAAGATCTCGAGCCCGAGCAGTATGACGTGCTCTGGCATGGGAACAAACATTTCGAAGGGATCGATGGCTTCTTCCGCTACGTGGAATCCAAGGCCTACAAGATCCAATACCGCGTGATGCTCAGCAGATATCGCGGCAAGACCACCTGCCCTGATTGCGAGGGTTCTCGCTTGAGAAAGGATGCCAATTATGTCAAAGTAGGAGGTAAGAGCATAACAGAACTGGTATCCATGCCAGTGAGCCGTTGCGCAGAATTCTTCGAGAATTTGGAGTTATCCGAGCTGGATCAGAACATAGGGGAGCGCTTGTTGAACGAGATACGTTTCCGTTTGCGCTATCTGAACGAAGTCGGGCTTGGATATCTCACTCTGGACAGAATGAGCAATACCTTGTCAGGGGGTGAATCACAGCGGATCAACCTGGCCACTTCGCTTGGAAGCAGTCTGGTCGGATCCATGTATATCCTCGATGAACCATCTATCGGACTACATAGCCATGATACAGAACGACTCATCGGTGTCATGCGTTCGCTCCGGGATCTGGGAAATACCGTGATCGTGGTAGAGCACGATGAAGACATCATTCGCCAATCGGACCACATCATCGATATGGGACCCGAGGCTGGAATGAATGGTGGCGAGCTGGTATTCACCGGTGGGATCGAAGCGCTCACCAATGGATCGAATGACAGTCTGACTGCTCAATATATCAATGGAAAGATGCGTATCGAGTGGCCCGGGATGCGAAGGAAATGGAGCAGGTCTCTAAAGATAGTTGGAGCCTCAGAGCACAACTTGAAAGATGTGGATGTGGAGATTCCGCTCAATGTCATGGTGGCTGTCACCGGAGTCAGCGGGTCGGGAAAGACCACACTTATCAAGGATATCCTGTATCCGGCCTTATCGCGCATGAAAGGTGCCGGTGCCCCATATGTTGGGAAATATCAGTCACTGGACGGGGCTGTAGACCATATCAAGCAGATAGAGATGGTCGATCAGAATCCGATCGGACGTTCTTCCAGAAGTAATCCAGCCACCTATGTCAAGGCCTACGATGATATACGTGCGCTCTTTGCCTCACAGAAAGCTTCCGATCTATCCGGATTCAAAGCAGCACACTTCTCCTTCAATGTGCCGGGCGGAAGATGTGATGTGTGTGAAGGGGAAGGAGAGGTTCACATCGGGATGCAATTCATGGCCGATATCACCCTCCCATGTGATGCCTGCAAGGGCAAACGCTTCAAAGAAGAAATACTCGAAGTGAGATTCAAGGACAAGTCCATAGCTGATGTGCTGGATATGACCGTGGATGAAGCGGTGGAATTCTTCAACGAAGCCAAAGGACATGCGTCCAAAGTGAGGGATAAGATACTCCCTTTGCAAGAAGTAGGTCTGGGTTATGTGAAACTGGGCCAACCGAGCAGTACCTTGAGCGGAGGGGAGGCCCAGCGTATAAAATTGGCCTTCTTCCTTTCAAAAAAGGATAATCAGGAGCAGACCCTTTTCATCTTTGATGAACCCACCACTGGATTGCATTTTCACGATGTACACAAGCTCCTACATGCTCTTAATGCCTTGATCGAACAAGGGCATTCGGTGATCGTCATCGAGCACAATCTGGATATGGTCAAATCAGCGGATTGGGTCATCGATCTAGGGCCGGGAGGTGGAGAAGCAGGAGGAGAGGTCGTGTACGAAGGCTCACCTGATGATATGGTCGACTCAGGCACACTTACAGCAAAGTACTTGAAGGAGAAACGGGAAGTAGACCTGAGTTCAGCTGAATTGTAGGTCGTAAAGGCGCTTGTAGCGTCCCCCTTCTTCCAATAGTTCTTCGTGTCTTCCAGACTCTACGATACGGCCTTTGTCCAACACATAGATGACATCCGCATTCTGGATGGTAGAAAGTCGATGGGCGATCACCAGAGAGGTGCGGCCTTCCGTGAGAACTTCTTGTGCTCGCTGTATCAATGCCTCACTCTCGGAATCGATAGAGCTGGTAGCCTCATCCAGGATCAGTATCTCAGGTTGATGCACATAGGCGCGTATGAAAGAGATCAACTGGCGTTGCCCCACCGATAACATGCGTCCACGTTCGGCAACATTGAAATCATAACCACCCGGTAATTGCATGATGAAATCATGTGCACCGATGGCCTTGGAAGCTGCTACCACGTCTGCCTCGGTGATCTGCGGATTCTTCAGAGAAATATTGTTGTGGATGGAATCCGAATAGAGGAATACATCCTGTTGGACCACTGAGATGTGCTCTCTCAGGAACTCCGGTTCGATCTGTCGTATATCTACACCGCCCACCGTGATACGGCCTTTCTGGAATTCGTAGAATCGGCCCACCAGATTGATGATACTCGATTTCCCCGCACCCGTAGACCCTACAAATGCCGCTGTCTGTCCTTCGCTCACATGCAGGTCGATATTCTTCAGCACATATTCATCTCCGCTATAGGCCAGCCATACATTCTCAAAACGGATGTCCCCGTTCAATCGGGTCTGAACGGCATTTCCTTCTATCTGTAACGATGCTTCAGTATCCAGCACCTCGAATACCCGTTCGCTACCCACCATACCCATTTGGAGCACGTTGAAGCGGTCTGCCAGTTGACGTATGGGGCGGTAGAGCATCTGGATATAGAGGATGAAGGCGAGCACTTCCCCAAAGAGCGCGTAGGGATCTTCATGGCCTGTGCCGATAGAGCGCAGTCCCCACCAGATGAGCAGCGCGATGGAAGTGGAACTCAGTATCTCCACCACAGGGAAGAATATGGAATAGGCCCACACAC
>JABDLZ010000295.1 GCA_013001705.1 Flavobacteriales bacterium | reverse complement strand
GGGCAAGACTCCTCGATCACATTGGGAGAAGGAAATGCGCTTCGTTACGGTGAGAACCCTCACCAGAAAGGAGTGTTCTATGGTGATCTGGAAGCCATCTTCGACAAGCTCCATGGAAAGGAGCTTTCTTACAACAATCTCTTGGATGTGGATGCAGCTGTAGCGCTGATGTCTGAATTCAAGGATGATGATCCCACTTTTGCCATCCTCAAGCACAATAACGCATGTGGCTTGGCTACACGGGAGACTATCAGTAAAGCCTATAAAGCGGCATTGGCCGGGGACCCGGTCTCAGCCTTCGGAGGAATCCTCATCAGCAACAGGGAGATCGATGGCGACACCGCTTCGCTGATCCATGATCTCTTCTGTGAGGTGGTCATCGCTCCGGCTTTCTCTGATCAGGCCAGAGAGATCCTGCAGCAGAAGAAGAAGCGTATACTGCTTGTGATCAAAGCCTATCCCGAAGCCAAGTCACAGATACGTAGCGCATTGAATGGACACCTGTGGCAGGAAAAGGATCTGAAGACGGATGCGGCTTCTGACCTTGATCAAGTGACCGAGGTCAAACCGAACAAGGCGCAGGTGCAGGACCTCTTGTTTGCCAGTCGTGTCGCTAAACACACCAAGTCCAATACAATCGTTCTGGCAAAGGATGGGCAATTGTTGGCCAGCGGGACCGGCCAGACCAGTCGAGTTGATGCCCTGAATCAAGCCATTGACAAAGCCGGTAGAATGGGATTCTCGCTAGACGGAGCGGTGATGGCAAGTGATGCCTTCTTTCCATTTCCCGATTGCGTGGAGATTGCTGACAAGGCTGGGATCAAGGCGGTTATCCAGCCTGGAGGATCGATCAAGGATCAATTGAGTATCGACTATTGCAATGCGCACGGAATGGCCATGGTCATGACCGGGGTGCGTCATTTCAAGCATTGAGCTTATCAAGAAACCAATGTCGATAGTTGCATATCGTGCTGGATATGCCCCCTACAAGTCATCTTACATTTGAAGGAATTCTTGGATTCTGCCACAGTGCATCTCAAATCGTGACGGTGAATAGACATGGGCTTATTTGATTTTTTCACTCAAGAGATCGCTATCGATCTCGGTACAGCCAATACACTCATCATCTATAATGACAAGGTCGTTGTAGATGAACCGAGTATCGTGGCAATGGACAGGGCTACCGGTAAGTACATCGCCATCGGTAGACAGGCGCAGAAGATGCATGGGAAGACCCATGAAGACATCAAGACCATCAGACCACTCAAAGACGGAGTGATCGCTGACTTCCAAGCAGCAGAAGCGATGATTCGCGGGATGATCAAGATGATACAGCATAAGAATAAGTGGTTCACTCCATCGATGCGAATGGTCATCTGCATACCCTCAGGGATCACAGAAGTGGAGAAGCGTGCAGTTAAAGACAGTGCAGAGCATGCCGGGGCCAAAGAGGTCTACCTCATCCATGAGCCCATGGCAGCAGCCATAGGGATCGGTATTGATGTAGAAGAGCCCATGGGTAACATGATCATCGACATAGGTGGAGGGACATCGGAGATCGCGGTCATCGCATTAGGGGGGATCGTATGTGACAAGAACATCCGCATCGCAGGTGACGAGTTCACCAATGATATCGAGGAGTACATGAGGCGACAACACAATATCCTCATAGGCGAGCGCACAGCTGAACAGATCAAGATAGAAGTGGGTGCCGCAGTGCCTGAACTCGAAAATCCACCTGAAGACTATGCCGTGCGAGGTAGAGACCTCTTGACCGGTATACCAAAGGAGATCCATGTCAGCTACAAAGAGATCGCCCACGCCTTGGATAAGTCCATTTCCAAGATAGAAGAAGCGATACTGAGTGCCCTGGAGAATACACCGCCCGAATTGTCGGCCGATATCTATCGCACAGGAATCTACTTGGCTGGTGGTGGTTCCATGCTCCGCGGACTCGACAAACGTATCTCATTGAAGACCAAGCTTCCTGTACACGTTGCAGATGATCCGCTCAAGGCGGTGGCCCGTGGGACCGGGATCGCACTCAAGAATATCGGTAAGTTCCAATTCTTGATGACGGGTTAATAGGCTACAGTCATGAGGGATTTCATCCGTTTTCTGGATTCGTATAAGAATCTCCTCATCTTCATCCTCTTTCAGGTCATCTGTCTCTCGCTGGTATTCCGCACAAGCGTATTTCAGCGCGGAGTGTTCCTGAGTTCGGTCAATGAGGTGTCCGGTTCACTCTACGATATGCGAGAAGATCTCAGAGGATACTTCCATCTTCAAGAGGAGAATGATCAGCTGGGCCAAGAGAACCTTTCATTGATCGAGCGGTCCAGAATTGCCTTTGAACAGGTAGACAAGAACTATGCTCTGATAGATGATACCCTTTTCATCAAGCGCTTCTCCTTTCAGTATGCTGATGTCATCAATAGCTCCAAAAGCAAACTCAATAACTACGTTACCCTGAACAAAGGAACCCGTCATGGAATCGAGTCGGGGATGGGTGTGCTGAGCGAACTTTCCGTAGTGGGAAGGGTGATTCGTGTGACGGAGAATTATGCCTTGGTCATGCCCGTGATACACAGCGATTTCCAATTGGCCGTGCAATTTGCTGATTCTCGATACTTCGGCTATCTGACTTGGCCTGGAGATGACTTCAGAATGGCCAAACTGGGAGAGATTCCCACCGATGCGACCATCGAAGTGGGAGACCGTGTGATAACCAGAGGTTCGGGATCGAGTTTTCCTGCAGGTCTGGAGGTAGGAATTGTCGACAGGGTCGAATTGGATGAAGGGGGTAATTTCTTCGATGTGCATATAGAGCTAGCAGTAGATATGTCCAAGCTCAATCGTGTATTGCTCATCAAGGATCTCCATCGCCAAGAACTGGATTCATTGACTACAGGAATTTCTTTGGATGAATAGACAGGTCATCAATAATGTCATTCGATTTATCAGTTTGATACTGGTACAAGGTCTCCTGCTGAGCAACGTGGTGCTGGTCGGTGGAAGGGCACAGGTGTATCTCTATGTACTCTTCATCGTCATGTTGCCCTTGCGTATCGCACCTGGATTGGCCATGTTGCTTTCGTTCTTCCTTGGTCTGGGGGTAGACATGTTCTATGATTCACCTGGCTTGCATGCCTCGGCATCAGTACTCGCAGCATTTGTTCGGCCATACTTCATCCAGATCCTTACACCCAGAGATGATTACGATATCAACGACAGACCTACTATCAGTAGAATGGGACTTTTCTGGTTCCTCCGATTGGCCGCAGGGGTGATCTTCACCCATAGTCTATGGATCTTCTTGCTGGAGAGTTTCAGCCTAGCGGGGCTGGGATCCTCACTTGTCAAGGCAATAAGTACATCACTTATGACATTGTTGGTCAGTGTGGTCACTGTATATCTCTTCACTCGTAGAAAGATCTGATCGATGAATCTCAAGGACAGACGCATATTGGTCATCGCACTCTTTCTGCTGATCGCGGTGATTTTCATCGGCCGACTGTTCCAATTACAGGTCTTGGATGATAATTGGAAATACAAGGCCGCACAGATCACAGAAAGGGCAGTCACCAAATATCCTTCACGGGGTGTGATCTATGATCGTACAGGAAAGCTCCTCGTAGGAAATATCGCGGTCTATGATCTCATGGTCGTGCCTCGGGAGGTCAAGGACTTGGATACGACCGCATTCTGCCGTTTGGTTGGGATCAAAGAAGACGTATTAGCTGACCGGCTTCAGCGTGCCAAAGACTATAGCTATCACAAAGCATCCGCTATCGTCAAGCAGATACCTGCCGATGAGTATGTCAACATCGCTGAGCACATAAATGACTTCAAGGGATTCTACAGTCAAGTCAGGAGCATGCGGGCATATCCCGATTCGATAGCTGCCCATGCACTCGGCTATATCAGTGAGGTCAATAGTCGCATCATCGAGAATAATAGCTATTACAGAAGCGGTGACTATATAGGGGCCAATGGGGTGGAGAGCATCTACGAAGAGGTGCTGCGTGGAAATAAGGGAACCGAGATCATGCTCGTGGATGTCCACAACAATGTGCGTGGAAAGTTCGAAGGTGGACGATATGACACGGCATCAGTAGCTGGACGTACCATCACCTCGGCTCTGGACATCGACCTTCAGAAATACGGTGAGCGCTTGATGCAGAACAAGCGAGGGAGTATCGTAGCCATCGAACCTGCCAGTGGTGAGATCCTGGCTATGATCAACAATCCCAATTTCGACCCCAACCTCTTGGTCGGGCGTGTAAGAGGTGAGAACTATTCCAAATTATTGAACGATACACTCAAACCCCTGTTCAACCGGGCCATGCAGGCCAAATACCCTCCGGGATCGACCTTCAAATTGGTCAATGCTCTCATCGGACTACAGGTGGGTGCGGTAGATACAGATACCTATCATTCCTGCAGAGGTGGGTATTATTTCGGGAGCAGGAGGTTGGGGTGTCATGGTCACAAGTCTCCACTTAAGCTGGACTATTCTATCATTACCTCGTGCAACGCATATTACTGCAATGTCTTCAAGGATATTCTCGATTCGTATCCCAGTACAGAGGAAGGCTATAAGGAGTGGCGTGAATATGTGATGCGCTTTGGACTAGGTAGTCGGCTGCAGACGGACATGACCGGAGAGGTGGATGGTTTTGTACCGCCTCATACATATTATGACCGCTACTACGGACAAGGGCGTTGGAATCCACATACCATCATCTCCCTCAGCATAGGTCAAGGTGAACTAGGTGTGACACCTATGCAGATGGCCAATATGTGTGCGACCATTGCCAATCGGGGTTGGTACATCACACCGCACATCATCAGAGAAATAGACGGTAGTCCACTGAGTGACAGTACCTACACCGAGGTGAACCATACCGGCATAGATGAAGCTTATTTCGATATCGTGGTAGATGCCATGGAAGGAGTGATAGAACGAGGAACCGGACGGGGAGTGAAATATGACGATACGGCCATATGTGGTAAGACCGGTACAGCACAGAACCCACATGGTAAGGACCATTCCATATTCATAGCCTTTGCCCCCAAGGATAATCCTCAGATCGCACTTGCAGTGTATGTAGAGAATGTGGGTTACGGCTCCACCTGGGCCGCACCTATCACCAGCCTTATGATAGAACGTTACCTCACCAAGCAGCCTACTGAGAGGAAATGGGTAGAGGATCGTATACTCAATGCGGACTTGATGCATGAGAACTAGAGGGGAACTCATCGGAAGTCTGGATAGGCCGCTGCTGCTCATGTATCTGGCCTTGATCATGATCGGATGGATCAATATCTATGCGGCCAACTATATCCCAGAACACCCGAATATCTTCGATACTTCGAGGGAATATGGTATGCAATTCATCTGGATATGCCTCGGAATGGTAGCCGGATTCTCGCTGCTCCTATTCAGTGGAGAATTCTATCGCAGAAATGCCATTTTCATATATGGTGGGGTCATCCTACTACTTATCGCGGTGCTGCTGTTCGGTCGGGAGGTCAATGGGGCGAAATCCTGGTTCGGTGTTGGGGGATTCGGTATACAACCCTCTGAATTCTCCAAGATCGGGACGGCATTGGTCATCTCCACTTATCTCTCGGATATTGGGCAGAAGACGCCTACACGCACATCTTTGCTGGTGAGTTTCGGACTCATCGGACTGCCGGCATTACTCATCCTACTCCAGCCAGATGCGGGTACACTCTTGGTATTCTCGGCCTTCTTACTCGTGCTCTATCGCGAGGGCTTGATCGGTAACATCATCTTCATCGGTATCGGCCTGTTGATGGTAGCTATATCCACGCTCTTTTTGATCAAGACCCAATGGGAACCCATTGCAGGATTTGTAATCTCGGGAGAAGTGATCCTCACTGTATCATTCCTGTTGATCGGAGTGCTGGTCTTCTTTATCATCAAGCAGGCCGTATTACCTCGATTCCGCAAGAAGAATATCAGAGGACTGATCATGATCCTCATCGTCTCGATGATCTCTGTTTGGACCATCAGTTTCATCTACCATTCAGATAGTTTTCTGAAGCCTCACCACAAGACTCGTATAGATGTATTATTCGGTCATAAGGAGGATCCGAGCGGAGCCGGATACAATGTCATTCAGTCCAAGACCGCCATAGGCAGCGGAGGATTTGCTGGTAAAGGCTTTCTCGATGGCGTGTTGACCAAGTACAAGTACGTCCCCATGCAGAGCACGGATTTCATCTTTTGTACAGTGGGAGAAGAGTGGGGATTCCTGGGTACTACTACGGTCATCATCCTATTCATGGGATTGCTCTTGCGCATCATCCACTTGGCAGAGCGACAGCGGTCTGCCTTCACGCGCATATTCGCCTATTCGGTGGCGAGCATCATCTTCTTGCATGTATTGATAAACATCGGGATGGCCATCGGACTGGCTCCGGTCATCGGGATACCCTTACCCTTCTTCAGTTATGGAGGAAGTTCATTCTTGAATTTCACCGCTATGATCTTCATCCTGCTACGGCTGGATTCAGAGCGCTTGGAGGTGTTCCGGTAAGTCCTGTACAGCTTATTTCAAGAACCCCTGTTGAAATCCGGCCCGGATCATCCCGGCTGTATTGCGTGCATCCAGTTTCTCTAGAAGATGCCTTCTATGTGTCTCTACCGTATGATGTGAGATCGAGAGTTTTTCAGCGATTTCACCGGTGGTCCATTCCTCGGCAATGAGCTGCAGGACCTCTTGTTCACGCTCACTGAGCACCACTGTCCTTCTCTCTTTCTCTTGGGCATGGCTTGAGCGTCCTTGATGATCCATCAAGGCATCGATGAGGGTCTGGGTGACCTGTTTACTATAGTAGAATTCATTATTGTGGACAGCGCGTATGGCATTGATGAGCTCTACTTTGTCTGCGCTTTTCAGCAAGTATCCCATGGCCCCCTGCTCTAGCATCCGGGTGATGAAAGCCTCTTCTTCATGCATGCTCAATCCGATGACCGCACACACATGACCTGCTTCTTTGATCTGCTTACAGACTTGGATGCCATCCATATCGGGTAGGTTGATGTCCAGCAGTACGACATCCACTTCCTGCTCTATGAGTTGTTTTAAGGCAGATTCTCCAGTATGTGCGATGGCCTTGACCAGAATGTCGCTCTCTGTATCAAGCAATCCACGTATACCATCTGCAAACATGGCATGGTCATCAACGATCAACACTCGGATAGGTTCAGCCATGTTCCAAAGGTATGCTCACAGTGATGCGTGTTCCTTGACCGGGAACACTTTCGATATCTACATGTCCATCAAAGAATCCAGCTCGCGAGCGCATGTTGTCCAATCCCAATCCGGTGGATGAGATGTCTCCAGAATCGAATCCCAAGCCGTCATCCTCGATCTGCATCTGGATTGTTTCTGTGCTTCTATCCAGTCTGAGAGTGAAACGACCTGCTTCTGCATATTTAAGCGTATTGTTGGCTGCCTCTTGAGCAATACGGTATAAGGCGAATTCCAGATCCTTGAGTAGTCGATTCGAACCCAATGTACCCTCCAACTGAGCCTCCATACCCGTGCTTTTCAGGTTATTGACCAAACTGCGTAGGGCCTCTTCGAGTCCGAATTTCTCCAGTGAGGCCGGCATCATATCGTGAGATATACGCCTGACTTCTGCGTAGGCCGTATCCAGCAATTCACCGGCCTTTTTGCTGACTTTGAGCTTCTCCAATTGATCGATCCCTTCTTGTACTTGGCTTAGATGCATTTTGGCTGTTGCAAGTAGCGCTCCCAATCCATCATGTAGATCTTTAGCGATGCGACCTCGTTCTCGTTCTTGCCCATTGAGCATCGCCTCAGCATAGCCTATTTTACGTTCGGCCAAGAGCTGTTCTTTCTCCGCCTTCTCTAGTCTTCTTTTCTGTTGAATGGATTGATTTCGGGACCAAAGGGATAGTACGATAAGCAATGAAAGTCCTGAGATGAGAGCGATCCAAAGATTCCTCCTTTTAAGGGCAGCGTCCTTCAGGGCGAGTGAAGAGGCCTGTTGGGCCAGCTCCTTATCCTTTTCAGCGCTGCGGTAGCGCGTTTCTAATTCATCGAGATGAGTCTGATTCTCAGAATTGAACAAGGAGTCCTTTAGATGGTCATAGGCTTGATAGTAGCTCAATGCTTCTCGATACCTTCCGTTCTGTTCGTAGATGTGTGAGAGGTTTCTCTGGACGGATTTCTCATAGTATTTAGAACCTGTCATTTGAGCTAGAAGTAGCGCTTGCTCTGCACTGGCTACAGACCGCTCGCTGTTGCCCTGATATTGATATACGGTAGCTAATCGATTCAGAGTGCCGATCAGTCCGTGCGGATCATTTCTTTCTTCAAGAATGCTCTTTGCCTCCAGCAATCTGGCCTCGGCCTGCTCATAGTCTTGGAGTTCGATATGGGTGAGAGATACATTCTGTAATCCCCGAGTGAGGCCGTATAGATCCTGTATACTCCTCCGAATCTCCAATGCCTTCTCACCATAGATGAGAGCAGAATCCAATTCACCTTGAAGACGAAGGACTTCACCAATGTTGTCCGTGATATTGCCCATGTCCTTCATTTGGCGCTCACGCTGCATGATATGGAGTGCTTTTCGATAGTGGGATTCGGCAGTGGGATAATCTTTGGCACGTATGTGCAGTATACCTAAGCTATTGTGACAATTTCCCATTCGGATGGAATCCTTGATTGCTGAAGCCATGTCCAAGGCTGCATAGAAATGGTCGGTAGAGGATCGAAGGTCACCGAGGTGGTCCATGATGACCCCTTGACTGAACAGCACGCTGGCTATCTGTGAGCTATCACCTACCTGCCGATAGCGGGTCATGGCCGAGTCGAAGTATGATAGGGCTTTCTGGTAACTGCCGGAGAATCGATATCGATTTCCGATATAAAAGTAGGCCTCACCGACCGATCGTGTGAGGTTCTTCTCTTTTGCTCTGTTCAAGGCCTGGGAATACAGGCTGTCGGCCGATTCCAGTCGATCATTCAGTTCATGGTACAGGCCGTATTCGAGTAGAGAGAGTATCCAAAGGTCACTGCGACCGACTTCTTCTGCCTGAGCGATCAGATCGGGAATGTCCTGATAATAGGTGGTATCTCCTTCTGACCGGAGCTCACTGATTCTTTCTATACGATATTGTAATTCATCGGTCGCAGTATCTGTATCAGAACCTTGTGGGTCGTTTTGAGCTTGTACAGGCTCGCATGTGATCAAGATCAAGCATAGGATCATCCATACCTGGAAACATGGTCTGGGTGTGGACGATACTGTGGGTCCGATCATAACACGGTCATTCTTCCTTGCAAATTAGCACTCTTGCGCAGTTTCTGAAATCAGTGTCGAATAGTTCATCTTAGCATCAAGCGGATAGTAGATACTTCTTTTTCATCTGCTAGATATAGCATATAGATTCCAGATTGCTCTGTCGCAATGGTGAGCATGCCTTGCGGTGTGATCTCGTAAGCCACTACCTGTCCAAGAGAATTGAGGATGTTCAGCTTCGTTCCTTGTACCCAATTCTGTATGTAGAAGGTGCCTTGACTCGGATTGGGATATACCGATAGGCGTTTCACTAGAGAGTCACTGAGACCGACCCCCGTAAGAGTCACCGTGGCAGATACGGTGCTACACCCGTTCACATCGGTGACCTCCAGGGTATAGTCTCCGCTCACTTCAGCTTCAAGAGTATTTCCTGTAGCTCCGGGGATGATCTCCCCATCGAGATACCACTGAAGGATCCCGCTCGCGGTAGTGGTGAGGACATAATCGTTGACTTCAATGCTCGGAGTAGGGGGAGGAGGATAGAATTCCACATGTATGGTGTCTTCATCGTGGCACTCCCGGGTATCCATGATCTGGATGATATAGTCACCCGTATAGGTCACTTGGGTGTGCTGGCTGTCCACCCCATTGCTCCATGCATAATCTAGATATCCAGGGCCAGCATCCAGGGTCAGGGTGTCACCTAAGCATGATGCGAGATCTTCTCCAGCCTCATAGAAGCGTTCGGTCTCAGGATCGGCCACGAACTTGAAGAAGGCCATTTCTTGACCGCCTCCCCAACCGATGAATCTCCCAGAGGCAACTTGTAGAGCACCGAGCAACACATGAAATTGGGGAGTACCTGGACTAGCTATTCCTTGGTTTCCAAAAGACGTGATCATATTTCCATCTGCATCACGTTTCACAATACGTGCATGACCAAGGTGCCAGTCTGCCGAGCCATATTGGAAAGTTGATCCATCGTCAAGTAGCTCTATTTGGCCTGCGGCTACCTGTGCGGTCCCTATAGGTACAATGCTGGAGCCATTGGTAGCATATGCGGAGTCCAATTCTCCAGTGGGTAGAAAACGAGTGAGATAGAATGAATACTCGGTCGTAGGAGAAGTGCTCACATATACCTTATCATCCGAGGTCTTGGCCACACCCATGGATTGCCAATGTGTATCCGCGACTATGAAATCCGAAACAAAGAGCCCATTAGTGCCGATAGAGGTATCCAAATTCCCCTGACTATCGAATTTCAAAAGGCCCAGTCTGTTCTGGCCGTTGGTATGTACAATAGGAAAGTAGAGAATACTGCTATCACTGAGCATGATTGCTTTTCCTTTTCCTGTAGTAAATACATTAGGGAAATCAGAGCTGTTCGTCAAGGTCATACCATCACCGGAGAAAGTCTGATCAAGACTCCCATCCACATTGAAGCGCATCACTCCAAAGCCATTGACTCCTCCGTTGATATTGGATTGACTTTGGCCCACAGCGATAACTTTTCCGTCATGAGCCGGAAACACCGCGTTGAACATTCCAGAGCTGATGGTCGTGAAGGGGACCTTATGATAGCCAGTTC
>JABDLZ010000294.1 GCA_013001705.1 Flavobacteriales bacterium | reverse complement strand
ATCGAAGCCCTCAATTTGGCCGGGAGCTCGATATTTCGGATGAGCACATCTTCCAATATCACGTTGTTGTCCTGTAGCTTCTCGGTCATCTGCGACTCGATCTCGGCCTGGATCAATTCCCGTTTGGATGTATTGATCTCTTCGGGGAGATATTTCGCAATGACCTCTCGTGTCACCGAGCGCATCGAAGGTAGGATCATCTTATCTGCATAGTTCCGGCCCCATATGAGCTCCAGTTCTCCCAGCCCACGGTCATCCGGACGAAAGAATATGGTGACATCCAGTACGATGTCCAGTAGGTTGGAGGAGAGCACGGTCATCTTATTGGTCACTTCCTGTTTCCTGATCTCGTAGTCTATCGTGCTATTCCAAGGTGCAATGAGACGGAATCCTTGCTCCAATACAGGGGAATCAGGGTCTACCCCACCTTGGAAGGTCTTATATACCACCCGCGCATGACCGGCCTCTACCGATTGGCTGGAGCGCATGATGATGAATACGCCAAGTATGATGAGCGGGAATGCCAGGGCTCCCAGCTTGCCGAATGGGTTCTTGAATTGCGGTCTGTAATTTTCCATTTTTTATGTTTCCTTATTCTGCGGAAGATAGGGATTCGATACCTTTCAAATTCCAATCAGAAGACAGTATGAAGAAAGATTCAGATGCCCAGGTGAAAGTAGATGCGTACATCGCCAAGGTCTCCGATGACTTTAGACCCATATGTGAGCGTTTACGGGAGATCTTCCTCTCAGAAGGGCTGGTGGAGGAGGTTAAATGGGGTGCACCATGCTATTCACATCACGGGCTTGTATGCAGCATTGCAGCCTTCAAGAGCTATGCAGGGACCTGGTTCTTCAAGGGTGCCTTACTCAACGACCCGGAGAATCGATTCCGACAAGCACAGAAAGACACCAAAGGATTGAGAAGCCTCACCTTCGAAGGTGTAGAGGACATCGATGAGAAGCTTCTAAGAGGATTTGTCAAAGAGGCCATGTTGCTCAATGAGAAGGACATCAGAGTACCCGGGTCTGGCAAGAAAAAACCCTTGACCATCCCTGCCCTACTGGAAGACGCTTTAAACAAGAATCCCTCACTCAAAGAGAAGTTCGAAGCCTTCTCTCTCAGCAAAAAGCGTGAATTCACGGAGTGGATAGAAGAAGCCAAACGCGAAGCCACCAAACAGAAACGACTCGAGCAGTCCATCGAGCTCATCTCCAAGGGCATCGGACGACACGATAAATACAGAAAATGACATACGAATTCAACGGTTTCCGCCCGGTCGTGCATGAGTCGGCCTATGTGCATCCTCAGGCTGTAGTGACGGGTAATGTGAGCATCGGGAAAGATGTCTATATCGGTCCGGGAGCAGCCATACGCGGAGACTGGGGCGAGATCATCATCGAGGATGGATGTAATGTTCAGGAGAACTGCACCATCCATATGTTTCCTGGCACCACGGTCAGACTACATCCGCGAGCCCATGTGGGGCATGGAGCTATCGTACATGGCGCAACGCTCATGGAGAACTGTTTGATAGGGATGAATGCCGTGGTGATGGATGATGCGATAGTTGGTGCTGGGAGTATCGTGGGTGCACTCTGTTTCGTGCCGGATGGCATGGTCATCCCTGATCGCAAGATCGTGGTGGGTAATCCGGCCAAGGTCATTAAGGATGTCACCGATGAGATGCTGGAATGGAAAAGCCAAGGCACGGCCCTCTATCAACGTCTGCCGAAAGAACTCCATGAGACGTTGAAAGCCTGCAAACCTCTGCGTCAAGCGCCTGTATTCAAGCGTTCGGTAAGCAGCGATTATGCGACTTGGAAGAAAAAGAAGGATAAGAAGTAGACCTTGTCTGCAACCGATTCAAGTCTTCAGACGGTCGGCAAAGCGCTTCTTGAATTTTTCCAGCTTGGGCCGGATGACATACTGGCAATAGCCCTGCTCCGAGTTGAGGGCATAGTAGTTCTTGTGGTAATCCTCAGCGGGATAGAAGTCCTTGATCATAGAAACCTGAGTGACCACGGGGTCCGACCAGGTGCCTGATTCATCGGCTGCTTGGATGGCCTGCTCCGCGATCCGATATTGCTCCTCATCATGCGCAAATATCTCCGACCTATACTGGGTACCCACATCATTTCCTTGTCGGTTGAGGGTAGTGGGGTCATGAGTGGCAAAGAATACTTCCAAGATCTCTTCGAAACTGGTGACCTCGGGATCATAGCTGATCTGGGCCACTTCAGCATGACCGGTGCGCCCGGTGCACACTTCACGGTACTCTGGATTCTTGATGTGGCCCCCTGTATATCCGGGCATGACCTGGAAAACTCCTTTCATCTCTTTGAAGATGGCCTCTATACACCAGAAGCATCCTGCACCCAGGGTGGCCTTTTTTAGATTCTCCATATACTACTGACCTTTTATGGACTAATTGAACAGATGACAATTTGATGTGCGAAAACGTTGTTTTCTGTAGATTTGTTCTCGCTAAGAACACCAATTTATGGCAGTTACCCACAAACCCCAGCCCGGTCAAGGAAGGATGTTCGAGAACGACATCCTCGAAGCCCTGTCCAAGACCTCAGCTGTAGTCGCCTATACCTATTACCCTGCTGTGGTATTGGGAATGGTGGCGGTCAATTTATTCTATCATCAGATCCATTGGCTGACCGTATTGGGTATGTACGTGTGGGGGATCGTCTTCTTCACCTTCTTCGAGTACATCGTACACCGCTATCTCTATCACATCGATGATAGCGGAAGTGAACGTATGAAGCGTTTCGCAGAACGCTATCACGGTATCCATCACGAATATCCGCAGGACAAGGAGCGATTGATCATGCCGCCCTTGGTATGGACGCTGTTTGCAGCCTTCTTATTGGGTCTGGCCTACCTCATCGGTGGGGAAACTGCCTTCTCCTTTATCGCGGGGCTCATTACGGGATATCTCGGATACATCTTCGTACACTACCAGGTACACACGAGCAATCCTCCCAAATGGCTCAAGTCGCGTATGATCCATCATGCCCGGCATCACTATCAGTATGAAGACAAGGCCTTTGGTGTGAGTACCATGTTCTGGGACAAGGTATTTGGCACCATGCCTCCTGAGAAGTGATCAAGTGGATATAAAGCATTGAAAAAGGCGACCTGTGGGTCGCCTTTCTTTTTCTCAATACCCACAGAAATACCGAATGGCATCCTTGGCCTTCTCATAGCCATTCTCCAGGCTGATCTCCAAGTCGATGCACCCTTGAATGGGTCGATAGCTCATGATGTAGGCCATTCCGCGGTTGTATCGGGATTCCATATAGTCCATATCGTTACGCAGTGCTGTGGTATAGGCCTCGATGGCCTCATTGTATTCCCCGAAAAGCAGATGGATATTTCCCTTTAAATTCCAGTACTCGGCCGAATCGTCATCCTGTGCGATGATCTGCTGGGCATCCCGCATGGCATTGGAATAGTCTCCCATGAGCTGATAGGTGTAGGCCCGGTTATAGAGAGCCTGAGTAAAGCTGCTATCTGCCAGATGGGCCTGCTCATAATCCTCCAGGGCCCCCTCCATATCTCCCATCTCCTTTTTGATGATGGCCCGTGCGAAGTAGACATTGGGTAATTCCTTGCGTATCTCCATGGCGCTGTTCAGATCAGCTATGGCCTTGTCCCGATCCCCGGCATAGTGATAGGCTACGGCCCGGTTGTAGTAGGCCAAGGCGAACTGGGCATTGAATGTGATGGCCCGGGTGAAAGCGGCAATGGCCTGCTCGTAGTCCTGTCGTTTCAAATGGATCAATCCCTGCACATCATGTGCAATGGAGGAGTAGGGATTGACCTCTAGGGCCATCTCTATGCTCTGCTCGGCATCGATATAGTCTCCTTGGAGGAATCGGATGAGGGCCTGCTTCTCATACTCATGCTCCACTTGGAATCCACGGGCTATCAAGGTGTCTATATCGGCCAGGGCGCTCTCGTATTCTCCCAATGCCATATAGTCATCCACCCGTACCGCCCGGATCTCATTATTCTCAGGTGCAATAGCGATGGCCTGGTCCAGATCCTCGAGTGCGCCTTTATAGTCCATGGCCATCATCCGTAGTTTGGCCCTTTGGTCGAATACATACTCACTGTAAGGATTGAGCTCCAAGGCGCGGTCATAGTCTTTCATGGCCTCGTACGTCTGACCGAGCAGTTGATAAAGCCGTGCTCTTTTCATATAGGCCTCGGCAAAGCTGTAGTCCATATTGATGGCACTGGTATAGGCCAAGAGCGCTTCCTGTGTACGCCCTGTGCGCAACAGGTTATCAGCCTCTTGGATGATCTGGATGGCGGTCAGACGAGGGGATTGGGTCTGAGTAATGAATTGCCCAGTCATGGAGGTAGCGATCAAGAGACAGATTGAGAGGAGAATGTGTTTCATAGGCATGCTCATGGTGATTCAATGAAATTCGTACTCAATATACCTAGTTGATACTCGGTCTTCAAACTGGCCATGCGATTCTTGGTAAGAATCTCATTCCGTTTGATCTGGGCCGAGATGTATCCCAATTCCCTTCTGTTGACCAAGAATAAGGAACTCTCACCGGATTCGAAAAGCTGTCGCTCACCGGCCAGAAGTCCGGCATAGTCCTGCACGGTGCGTGAATAGAGTCGGAATTGCTCCAGCGTGGTCTCCCATGAATTGATCGATTGACGGGCCTTGACCTGAAGCATCTGTTGTTTATCGGCCCTGTCGAGGTC
>JABDLZ010000293.1 GCA_013001705.1 Flavobacteriales bacterium | reverse complement strand
TTCTTGATCAGCCCTTGGGCAAAGGCCGCTTTGTTCTTCTTGGCCCTGAATTTATTGATGAGTTTCTGGGTGTCCTCGATGTACTTCTGCTGGTTCAGTGCAGCCTGTTTCTGACGATCGAGCTCCTCTCTACGCTGGATGAGATATTTTGAATAGGAGAATTTATAATCGTAGACCTTCCCATTGGATATCTCGATGGTGCGCTTGGTGATGTTATCCAAGAAATCCCGGTCGTGGGAGATGAGCATCACGGCTCCCGGATAGTCGATCAAGAATCCTTCCAGCCACTCGATGCTTTCTATGTCGAGGTGATTGGTAGGCTCATCGAGCAGGATCAGGTCCGGTGATCCCAGCAGGATCTTGGCCAATTCCACACGCATCTTCCAACCTCCGGAAAAGGTGGACATCGCTCGCTCGAGTTCTTCCTGCTCGAATCCGAGTCCCTTCAATACACGCTCTGCTTTCTCCACCGTGTTATCCCCGCCTATAAGCGTGATGCGGTCATTGAGCTCGTTGAGCTCTTCGATCAGACGTAAGTATTCTTGGGATTCGTAGTCCTCCCTTTGACCCAATTCTATCCCGATCTCATCCAGTCTGTCTTGGATCCGATTGACTTCGTCAAAGGCCTTGGAAGCCTCCTCGATCACCGATGCCGATTCATTGTGTTTCATCTGCTGTGGCAGATAACCCACAGTACGTCCCTTGGGAATAGCGATGTTGCCTGAAGTAGGATTGACCTCTCCGATGATGCACTTCATCAGAGTGGACTTACCCGCTCCGTTCTTCCCTGTAAGTCCGATGCGGTCTTTCTCACCGATGAAGAAGGACACCTTATCAAAAAGCGCCCGATCACCGTAGATCACACTGAGTTCATTGACTGATACCATATCAGGAATTGATATATCCGATGATGACCAATGTCATGAGCAGGAGAAAGATCCCTATGACGAAATAGCGGAGAACGGGGTCCGAGATGAAGGGTTTGCGATGTAGGCCGATCGCTAGGTTGTTGCATTTTTTAGCCTGTTCCATATCCCGCTTCCTTATGGCGTATAACCAGCGCTTATTGGGCCCGGACTCGGTGACATCCTTCTCGAATTGGATCTCTTGTTCGACCAATGCATCTTCAAAACTACAGGCCATCTCATAGTCGTGATAGACGAACACCATGTATTTCCGATCGGTCGGATGAGGGCGATAGTTATGGAGCTGGATAAGAGATTCCATGGGTCAGTCGTCATGCCACTCGGTGAGGTATTCGATGGGTCTACGCTGTCCTTTGGGCCATTCACCTTCCGGATAGCCGATATAGATAAGGCCCAGTATGCTGTCCTTCTCCTCGAAGCCGAAGAATGCATTGCATTCTCCAGTATAGATGAATTTAGGTGTACTCCAGAAGAATCCTAATCCGGCAGCTGTAGCCGTCAAGTGCATGTTCTGTATGGCGCAGGCAGCAGCACCCATCTCCTCGATCTCCGGTATGCGCTCTTTGGGATCAGGGGTGATACCCACCACCATCACAGCAGAAGCCTTCATGGGTCTGACACGCATGCGCTCCGCCTTCATCTCATTGACATCCTCTCCGGCCCATTGCACATAGGTTTTGCTGAGAAATTCGGCCACTCGGGACCGGGATTCACCCATGTAGACTTTGAATCTCCAGGGTTGGGTCATGCCATGTGTTGGAGCCCAAATGGCGTTGTTGAGCAATAATTCTATCTGCTCGTGATGTACCTTCCTATCACTGAAGAACTCGGGATAGATGGTCCTCCGGTCACGGATGATGGCCGTTATCTCACTGAGGTTGTGCCTCATTTCTACTTCCACTTGATGTTGCATCCCATACTCGGAATCTGTTTTTCAGGAATGGACCGACCCTCTATCAGTGCGTCCAAAGCCGCGCGCATATCCCTACCTGTCACGGGGATGTCCTTGCCCGGACGACTGTCATCCAGTCTACCTCGATACACGCATTTATCCGAGCTATCGAAGAGATCGAAATCAGGGGTGCAGGCGGCATCATAGGCCTTGGCCACTTCCTGTGTCTCATCATACAGATAGGGAAAAGGGAAGTCCAGCTCCAAGGCCAGCTCCTTCATCTTCTCCGGCCCATCCTGCGGATAGTTCTCGACATCGTTGCTCGAAATGGCCACGAATCCGACACCTTTTTCTGAATATTCTCTAGCGATATTGATCAACTCTTCGCGGACATGGATCACATAGGGGCAGTGATTGCAGATGAACATGACCAAGGTGCCTTTTTCACCCTTGATATCCTCGAATTCTAGGTGCTGTCCGCTGACCACATCTGGTAGTGAGAAAGGAGGCGCTTGAAAGCCTAAAGGGATATTCGTAGTAGGTGTAAGAGCCATGACTTGAAGAATTTTTGAGATGGACTGCGAATCTACTCAATAGACCCCAAGAGAAAGGGCCCCGATGGTCCCGAATCCGATTGAAATGAGAACTTTGGCCACTATATATCCAAGGGAATATGAAGACTGTATTGATCACAGGTGCAGGAACAGGAATCGGGAAGGCAAGTGCTATCAGGCTGGCCTCTGAGGGTTATGCGATCATCCTGGTCGGGAGGCGAAGAGAGCCTTTGGAAGCGGTCTATGAAGGCCTCCAGGGTGAAGGGCATCTCATTCTTTCTGTCGATGTATCGGATAAAGCGGCTTTGCACAAGGCCTTGAATTCAGGAGTCATGGATGGGCGCAGCCTACACGGGGTCTATGCCAATGCGGGGATCGGTGGACCCAATGAATACGGAGAAGAGGATCGATGGGAACAGATCATCGACATCAATCTCAGCGGGGCCTACTACACCGTCAAGGAATGTTATCCCTTTCTCAAGGCTTCAAAAAGCGAGTACCGTCATGTGCTAATCACCAGTTCATGTCTGGCCCGATTCGGAGTGCCTTACTACACGGCCTATTGCGCGAGCAAGAGCGGGGTCACCGGGCTGGTCAGGGCCTTGGCAGTAGAGTGGGCCAATGACCGTATCCTGGTCAATGCCGTACTTCCCGGATGGGTGGATACCGAGATGGCACGAGCGGGGATCCAACTGCTCGCAGATGATCTGGGGCAATCCTATGATCAGACCTATCTCGAGCAGATGAAGATGGTCCCGCTTCAGAAGATGTCCGATCCGCAGGAAATTGCAGCCTTGGTCGCCTATCTCTTCAGCCCGGATCAACGGTCGATCACCGGCCAAGGATTGGACATCAATAATGGAAGCTTCATGATCTGATGGTCGACAAGCGCGTCATCCTCAGTCTCGGCCTATTGACCTTGATCGGATTTCCCTTGCTGGGAATGGCCATCGTCAAGATATTCTCCGACCAGCCTATCCAGATCATGATCCGACAGACGGCTCCTGTATGGGAGCAATTCGCCATAGGTGTACCTGTAGGAACACTGATGGGACTCATCGCGCACTGGTTGACCGAGCAACCCATACTGAAACCAAGCACCCGTAAGTATGCGCGCATGCTGGGTTCTCTCCGGCTAAGCACCACAGAAAAAGCACTGATATCGGTATGTGCGGGTTTTGGAGAAGAACTCCTTTTCCGCGGTGCCATCCAGTATTTCTGGGGTATTTGGATTACGGCAGTGTTCTTCGTGGCTATCCACGGGTACTTGAACATAAAAGATTGGCGCATAAGCATATACGGCACTGTGATGACTATTTTCATTGCCATCATGGGCTATATGCACGAGTGGTATGGAATTTGGGCAGCAGTGGCAGCGCATGTCATGATAGACTTTGTCCTCTTGATGCGTGTTCAGGACCAAGGACCACATGTGCCTATGCCTGAAATGGACTGAAAAAACCTTTACAAATGAGTCATAATACACACCGAGCATTCTGGATTCCTGTGCTGGCCATCTTCACGATCTCTTTATTGGGATTCTGCTTGGCTCCTGAAGCAGATAAGGGGACAGAAGAGCTAAGTACTCCGAATAGTCGGAAGGAATTCAATGCCTATTGGTATGCAGGTAAAGCTGAGATCACCACCTACGACTTAGAACAGGCCAGATATGGAGAGATTCATCCGGGGAAGAGTGTGATGGTCTTTGTCACCGAGGATTTCCTCATCAATGAGCAGGTGAAGAAAGAGCAGGTATCGGACAAGCCGGCCACTTCTGTGATCAAACTCAATAAGATCGATCGCTTCACCACGGGTATATATGATTACAGTACCATGCTCTCCACCTTCACTCCGGTGGATCGGTATAGTTATCCTTTCTCTCTTAAGACCACTTTCAGTTCTCAGGACTGGTGTGGGCAGAGCTTCATGCAGGTCAATAGGAGAGGAGAGGGCTACCAGGCCCTGGTACGAAGTTATTTCGAGGCCGAAGGAGATAAGAATGTGATTTTGGATAGCAGCCTGCTGGAGGACGAGATCTGGACGCTCGCTCGACTGGACCCTATGGCCTTACCTCAGGGAGACATTACCATCATTCCCTCCAGTCAGCAATTCCGGCTGCGCCATCAGCCGCTCGCCCCTGTGGAGGCTGAGGCCAAGATGACCCTTCAAGTCAGGGATGACAGTTCCGAACAGTACATCTATACCGTTGACTTCGAATCTGGTCGCCAACTCAAGATCTTCATGCAATCTGTATTCCCCTATCGAATCTATGGCTGGGAAGAGAAGGTCAAGAGCGGTTTTGGGACAGAAGCCCAATGGTTGACCACCAAAGCCACCATGGATAAGAGTATCAAGAGCAGCTATTGGGGGCAGAACAACAAGGCAGATGCCGAGTTGAGAGAAAGCCTAGGACTGTAACTCGATTCTTATATCGCTTCACTCTTACTGGCCAGAACATTGATATCCTTGCCTTCCAGGTGTTTCAGTTCTTGGGGATAGTTGACGCTATTGATCATGGCCTTTCCCATGGCCGTGGTGCTTGTCACCGACTGCATACGTTCGAGTAAAGGGAAGATGGGACGCGTGATGATGTAGAGTATGTTGTAAAGGGGTGTCTTGCTCTTTATCCCACGTTTAGGAATAATAGCCCCCGGACGGAACATATAGGCATCCTTGAATCCCATCTTCAGTATCATATTCTCGGTCCGCCCCTTGACCCGTTTCCACATCGTGATACTCTGCTCGGTGCTATCCGTCCCAGTGCCAGAAACATAGTTCATGACCATGTGCGGATTTAGACCATATAGTGTCCGAGCCAGAGCTTCGGTGACTCCATAGGTAAGTTCGGTATACTTCTCTTCGTTCATTCCCGCAGATGAGACTCCCATGCAATGGAAGCAGGCATCGTATCCGCTGAGGTGGTCTTTGATCGACTCGAACTCCGAAAAGTCCCTATGGATGACCTCTTTGACCTTTGGGTGGTCGATTCCGAGCGGATTCCGGTTAATGAGCAAGATGCCTTTTACTTGCGCATCATCCATGCACTCGAGCAAGACTCCCTTGCCGACCATTCCCGTGGAACCTGTGATAATGACTTTCATCTACTGTGCTTCAGAGTTCGTTCAAATGCTCGAGTATCACGCTGGGTTCAGCGCGGTTGCGGTAATCTGCATCCAAGAACGCATAGCGTATCACGCCATCGGTATCGATGACATAGGTGGCTGCTAAAGGCAGTTCGCTATTTGTATCCCCATTGTAATTATCCAGGTCGAAACTCTCATTGTAGATCGTTGCCACTTCATCGGTCAGTTTGAAGAGTACGCCATAGTCACGGGCCACATGGCTGCCCACATCGCTCAGTACGGTGAACTCCAAGTCGTTCTTCTCGGCTGTGCTCATGGAGCTATCAGGTAGCTCAGGTGTCAAGGCGATGAGCTCTGCACCGGCTGCTTTGAAATGGGGAAGCTCTTCTTGGAGACGGTGTAAGGTGATATTGCAATAGGGGCACCATCCTCCACGATACCAAGTCAGGATCACGGGACCATTCTTCAAGAGCTCGCTCAGTGTTACTTCTTTGCCTGTGGCATTGGACAAGGTGAAATCTGGGGCTTGATCACCCACCTGCTTGGCCGATTGTGTGATTCCACTGTTCTCTACCGATCGTATTCCTTCAGCATATATCCGCTTCTTCTCATCGCTGGCCTTGCGGTTAAAGTTGGCTTTCCGCTCATCGAGCAACTCCTGAAGTGGCTGGCTCGAGTCGTACTGGATGTCTTCAGATTTTGTTTTCGTTTCGTTCATTTCGCTTGTTCGTGTTTCGTTGGTGTTCTGTCCGCAGCTACTCAGTATGAGGAGTATGAGGCATGCATGGGAGATCAGTTTCATAGATAGGTCTTGTTATTGAGAATGAATCGCGATAGAGGATCGATGGTGTTTAGGATGGATTTCTCCTTCCATTGGAACCAAAATGATCAGGGAGGCACATCGGCACAAATACCGTGCTAGGCTTTATGTGCTGGATCGACTATTCAGGATGGCTTGGACCTTACTCATACACACAACGAAGAGGAATCGAATAAAGGACATCGAAATCCCTGTTGAAGTAGAGCGAATAGCCATCGGATGAATAGAAGGGAAAGACATCGTATCCATCCGTTTTTAATCCTCCTTCGAGAACCCGGGGAACCTGCCACTCACCATCGACTTTCTGAGAGACCCAGATATCCGAACCGCGTCTTCCTGTTTCGGGGTCTCGTGTGGCCACATCCAGAAAGATCAAATCCCTACTTGGACCGGGAGAACCACCCACTACTTGAACCGAATCCATCTGATCTATCCATACATCGACCTCTTTAAAAGCTTCGGGGCGGGAATAATTCCCATCCTCCCAGCGTACAAAGAGGGTGCTGCGTGACCTCCAGTCAGGGGTGGTCCTTCTGAAGTAGATGCGGTCGTACCAGCCGAATTCCGCCCAGGAATGGTAGTGACCGAGCGTATTGGCCTGATGCATGAAAACAGGTTCTCCCCAAGTGCCGTCTTGCTTATCCACATACCAGAGATAGGCCTGGGGTTTCTCTTCTTGGGCCATGGAATCAGGAAGTGGACGATAGGAAGTAAAGACCATCCGCTGTCCATCTCTCGAAAGACTGGGATAGAGGTCGGAGTGGGGATTGCCTAGGATCAATCGCTCAGGCGTAGACCATCCTTCAGCTGTTCGCTCGGAAGTAAAGATCCCATACTCTTCCTTCACAGGGTCCAGTTTTTTGAAGAAGTAGAATATGCTGTCGCCAGGTGAGAATGAGCCTCGAAATACATCGCCTTCCAAGAGCCCTTCTCCAAATCTTTCAGGATGGACTTCGGAGATACTGCATGGTGGGGCATGTACCTGATCCAGAAAGGTCTCGATAGACTGGAAATACTGTTCTTCTTGGTCCAGCCAGCCATAGTGACCGCATTGGTCCAGAAAGACAATGCGGGAGTTGCAGTAGACGCTATCCGCCTTGTAGGCCAACGCTTGGGGGATGATATCCTGTATGCCTTGAATGACCAGGACAGGTCGGCAGAAACTTTGCAAGGTTGGTTTGCAATCGTAGGGTATGGATCGGAGGTCGCTCCAGACCATGCGATTGAGATCGAGGTCCCCCTCCATCAGTCGATCAGCTACCTGAGGAATGAACTTCTCATCATACACATAGGCCTTGGCAAAGAGCTGATTGTATTTCCTCCGAGCCCCAAGGTCATCCCCCTCTCTGAATTGCCGTCTCCAACGATTCAAAGAATCCATTTCGGATGGAGTGAAGTGTCTCGTGATATCCCTTTGGGCCGTTTGCAACAGACTGAGGTCGATGCCTCCAGATGCAGACTGGATCATGGCGGTGAATACTTCCGGATGTATGGATGCATAGTAGTTGGCCAGAATACCTCCGAATGAGTGACCGAGCACGGTCCACTCGTCCAGTTCCAGATCTTGACGGATGGCTTCCATGTCCTGTACCATGAGATCCATACTGATGGTCGAGGCATTCCGTTCTGTGACTGGAGAAAGTCCTGTCCCTCGTTGATCGAAGAGGATAGGCTGATAGCCCATTGCTTGGATCTTCTCAGCCATTGATGAAAAGCCCTGACTATTGAATCCCGGACCCCCATTGATGATCAATACAGGCGGGCCTTCACCGAAGGTCTCATAGTGGATGTCCACATCACCGGATCGCACAATATGTGAAGACTGTGCTTGGCAGCTAAGGCCACTCAGTAGCAAGAGGAAGAGAAGAATAGATTTTGACATACGGCCTTTGATCAAGATTCGAACTATTCTATGGAAGAATCATCCGTATGGGAATCTGATTCATGAGCTTGCGCCTTATTCTGTAGAGCGAAGCCCAAGGCTGCACCGATAGCGATTCCGAGGCTGATCCACAGCGCGAGATTATCAGTTGCCGCGCCTATGCCTGCTCCGAAGGCAGTGCCAAAAGCAATTCCCAGTCCGATCATTCGATCTTTTTTCATCCGTTCCCTACTCTTGATTGATAGAAGAAGCTCAAAAATTATCTCCATCGATCATGCGTCCCAATCCACCCAATACGGATCCTTCGCCCTTGGCCTTGCCACCGGCTTTAGGGGCGCGCATCAGGATGCGGTCTGCCAAGCGGGAGAAGGGGAGACTCTGCAGATAGATGGTGCCCGTTCCCTTCAAGGTGGCCAAGAAGAGACCTTCTCCACCGAAGATCATAGAGCGTAGATTCCCCGCACGCTCGATACTATAATCCAGGTTCGGGCTGAAGGCTACGATACATCCTGTATCGATACGGATGATCTCATTGTTCAATTCCTTCTTCACCACGGTACCTCCTGCATGCAAGAAGGCCTTGCCGTCACCGCGCAATCGCTGGAGTATGAATCCTTCTCCACCGAAGAATCCACTGCCTAGTCGCTTATTGAAAGCTACGCTGATCTCGGTGCCATGTGCTGCGCAGAGAAAGGCGTCCTTCTGACACAGGATCTCCCCGCCCAGTTCACTCATTTCCAGCGGGATGATCTTACCCGGATAGGGAGCAGCAAAGCTCACTTCCCTCTGTCCCGTGTCTGTGTTGGTGAAGTGGGTCATGAAGATGGACTCTCCGGTGATGACGCGTTTTCCCACATCCAGGATCTTTCCAAAGAATCCTTGGTCAGGCTTGGATCCATCCCCGGTACGTGTGGTGAAACTGATGCCGTCCTGCATCCAGTTCATGGCTCCAGCCTCGGCCACTACCGTCTCATTGGGGTCTAGGTGGATGGAGACGATCTGCATGTCATCTCCGGCAATGGTGTAATCTATCTCGTGGGCTTTCATATGCTGTATCGGTCTTTATGGGTGAGTGAGCACATGAAGATAGTTCTCAGTAGGCCCATCACCAAGACCGCTGGGACGGAAGGTCATACACGCACGTGAAAGGCGGCAGAAGGTCTCCTCAGAAATATAATTCCCGTTCAGCTGCCTGAATCAACTGACTGCGCTCTTTGGCGCGCTCATACTTCATCCAGCGATCGATCACCTGATCGTAAAGTTTGCGTGCATCGCTGTACTTCTTGAATCGTATCCGATGGAAACCGCGATCGGCATCGGGATGAAAACTGAGTGTGACCGCACTGGATCGCTTCTGCATGGGTTCGCCTTGTAGTTCTACGGCTCCCAGTCGGGAGAAGTCTATGGTCAGTTCTTGTAAGCTGTGTATCGGGCTCATGGCATGTGTTCTTATTGTTGAGCCTGCAAGAAAAGAGGTGCCTACGTAAGGTATTTACGGACTTACAATATAGATCAGGATATCAATGAAAATAGAGGGCAAGGATCACTCCTTGTTCGGATTGCCTCCGATGAAAAAGGGTAGCTCAGCACCCAGCACGATACTCTGCTCATTGAATCGGATATTCTGACTCGCCCTGTTCTGATTCTCCATGAAGATGACATCACGCAGACCGATGAATCCGGTGTGGTGTTGATACTGGAGATAGAGACCATGCTTCCATCTGAGTCGCAAGGCCAATTGGCCTGAAACACCCCATCCGGCCAGGTGGATCCAATTGCGATAGCGTACTTGAGCGACCGTAGCATCCGACCAAGTGAAAACAGGTCCACCGGACAATCCCACCAGTGCGTAGAGGTAGAATCGCTCCCTTTTGTCCTGCCAGAAGGGGATGTGACGCTCATAGGCTGCTCGTACGTAGTTCAGTCCATCGGTGTGTTCATATTTCAAGAAGGAGGGGTTCAGGTCGATACGCTCTCCATTCCACTGTCTCGCACGTTCTTCGGAGAATGAGGCGCTCACCGTACCCTCGATACGTACGCGTTGGTAGCGTTGCATGACATATTTCATGTGATCCCAGCCGATGGAGATGCTGCTGTTCTCGGTGATGAAGTGGCCAAATCGGAAATTGAATTGTGGTACGGTGAATTTCTGCCAATGCAGATAGACATCGGCCTCGAACTCCGAGGGATCATCATGTGCGCGCACATCCAAGAGCCTGAAATCGAAGTCATCTCCTTTGAAGTGGATATCACTCTGTTGATAATGGGAGCGATGGTATCCCCAATGCACATAGAAGCTCTTGGCCCGAATGTGGTCTTGAGCAAGGACCAGCGTAGCACAGGTCAGGCAGCAGAGGAGGAGCAGGGGTCGCATGATTCGTCAGAGGGATCGAAGATACTCCGTATGAGCCTTAGCGCCAGGGACTCTTGTGCACATCATTGGTATCGAAGTCCACGTCTTCTATGAGTTTTCGCAATCGCGGAACGATCAGTAGCAAGGAGCGGTAGTCATGTGCAGCCAGCCACTGTGCGGCCCCGGGTTCATCCAGAGCAGCTTCTGCCAGTCGTTTGAGGGGGATGAATCCGTGCTTTTCCAACCATTGACCAGCTATCGGCTTATCATTGATGAAATCCACCAGAGCGACCATTTCAGGGTGTCCATGGGAGAAGAGCCACTTATCGGCCTGTGTGCTTCCGCGCAATGAAAGAATGAAATAGACCAATTCGCCAAATCCATTCTTATGGAGCCATTTGGAGATATCCTCATTGTCCCGCATCGCCTCTCCCCAGGCCACCAGTACCTTATCGGGATAGTCTTTCATCTACTTGCGATGTAATTCCTCCATTTATCGATCACACTCTTCATATCCTCAGGCAGAGGAGACTCGAACTCCAGACGTTCACCGGAGCGGGGATGTGTGATGGCAAGCGTCCGTGCGTGGAGGGCCTGTCTCGGAAGCATCTTGAAGCAATTATCCACGAATTGCTTGTACTTGGTGAATGAGGTGCCCTTCAATAGTTTATCGCCTCCATACTCATGATCCCCGAAGAGTGGGTGTCCGATATGTTTCATATGGGCGCGTATCTGATGGGTGCGTCCGGTCTCCAGTTTGCACTCTACCACAGTGACGTAGCCCAATCGTTCGAGCACCTTGTAGTGGGTCACCGCATGCTTGCCATACTCCCCATCAGGGAATACATCCATCACCTTGCGGTTCTTCAGACTTCGACCGATGTTTCCGGTGATAGTGCCGTCCTCATCCAGATCACCCCATGCTAAGGCCGTGTATCTACGGTCCGAGCTACGGTCATAGAATTGCCCGGCCAGGTGTGTGAGGGCCTCCTCGGTCTTGGCGACCACCATCGCTCCCGAAGTGTTCTTGTCCAGGCGATGTACAAGACCGGGACGGGGCTCAGGCGAGCCCTCAGCTGAGGGCAGTTCTCCGAAATGGAACATCAGTGCATTGACCAGGGTCCCTGTATAATTCCCGTAGCCAGGATGCACGACCATACCCGCCTGCTTGTCGATCACTACCAGGTCATCATCCTCGTAAATGATTTCTAGCGGGATGTCTTCTGCTATGAGTTCGATCTCACGCACCGGATAGGGGAGCACGATAGAGATATCATCGCCTGGTCTGACCTTGTAGTTGGGCTTGACCATCTGATCATTGACCTTGATATGACCGTTGAGTGCGGCTGCTTGTAGTTTGGTCCGGCTCGTATTGGGAACTCGATCCATCAGGAATCGATCGATACGTAAGGCCTCCTGTCCGGGGTCGGCCACGAATCGGTGATGTTCGTAGAGGTCTTCTTGTTCCTCTAAAGAATCGGGGTCGCTCGGTCTATCGGTCGATGACAATTTTCTTGATGCTTCGTGACCCACTAGGGGTGGTTATCTCCACAAGATAAAGCCCTTCCGATGTAAATGAGACATCCAGTAGGTGTGGGGAGGTGAAGAGTTGCTCGCTAGATACCACCCTTCCTTGTAAATCCATGAGGCGGGCCACTGCTCCTCTCGGGATCTCACCTGAGATCTGGAAAGTGTTCTGTGCGGGATTGGGCCAGATGTCGAGTTGCTCGAGTTGGGCTTCTTCCAGCCCTACCATGAGTTCTTCCACTGGAGGGAAAACTGGACGGAGCATGATGGTCCCTTCGTAAGACGATGGCTGCCATCCCGACCCTATGTCGAAGTAGAGACGCTGACTATTCAGCATGGCGGATAGGTCATTACCGATATTGAGTGAAATGGCATCGGGCTGCACCCAGCCGAAGAAGTAGCTGGTATTGGCCTCTAGGATCACCGTGTCCTGAAGCGCATAGCGAACAAATCCACCCTGATCATCGAAATCGACCAATCTGGAGGTGAGGTCTTGGTAGTGGATCTCCCCTGGAGCATCGTTGTTCTCTTCCCAAATGGTGAGGAAGAAGAGTTGATCCTCCAAAGCAGCTCCTCCTTGGTAGAGGAAGAACA
Organism: Flavobacteriales bacterium; assembly: GCA_013001705.1. Taxonomy (NCBI): domain Bacteria; kingdom Pseudomonadati; phylum Bacteroidota; class Flavobacteriia; order Flavobacteriales; species Flavobacteriales bacterium. Next base: position 21,374 of record JABDLZ010000293.1, on the reverse strand, counting down.
TGTCTACCGCTTTGACCGTGTCCGTTTCAAAGATGTCAAATTGGAAGGCGACCTTGCCGCTCCCGTTGAAGTTCTGTATGCCATAGGCATTGTCAGCCTGTCCATCGTCAAAGGCGTAGTAATTGGAGAAGACCTGGGTGAAGGAGAGGTGGTTATTATCATCATGTAGGTCAGGTGAGGTCTGGAAGTAGAACTCCACTTCGAATTGGGCTGTGGTATCACTGACCGATGTGGGAAAGACAAAGGAATTGGGAGATTGATTCACTTCTTGGGTGATGGCCTCATTGCTTTCGGCCGGGATAGAAGGGGATTGGGAATCGATGAATGAAGCGATCTCAGCACCGTTGAAATCCACGCTATATCCCGACTCGGATATCAAGGCACCTTGTATGCGATTGTTCCTGAGGACCACATCCTTTTGTATGATGGTATTCTCACTCGCGCTGGGAGTATAATGGTCCCAGGGGATAGAGACATAATCCGAGGAGAGGAAGCTGTAGACCGGTTCTGCGAAACCCACATCGGTGATAGCCTCGTCATCAACTGATCGATTCTCGTCCAAGTAGACCCAATCGATGGACCACTGATCTAGCGCTCCTGTCAATCGACCGTAATTCCTGAAACGGAACTGGAAACCGTTCTGGAGAAACTGTTCTTGTACCGTGAGAAATACCGGAACGTATGGGATAAGGCCCGATCCGGTCGCATGCCATCTATTGGTCCATTGGTCCAGTCCGGGATCATAGAACTGTAGGACCAGGGAGTCGGCAGGTTCAGGAGCTTCACCATAGCCTTCAGGCTGATAGAAGAAACTCAAGACCACATTGACCTTGCCTTCCAGATCCAATGGCATGGACGTGAGCACATCGGCATGTCCATTGGTGTTCCCATTATCGGGATCATACGCTTGACCGAATTCATTCATCCCATCGAAAACCGCTACGCCCACGGATGGTGGAGCGATTCCGAAACTTGTATGGATAGTAGTGAACATGTCTTCCCAGAGAACGGTGTTCCCATCGGCATTTCCAGGAAAATGATCTTGGGAGAAATCATCGATGAAAGGAAGTTCCACCATATTCTGTCCGCGCATGGCGGGTTGAGACAGCCGCTCCTCTGTATCCTGCTTCTTGGCCAAGTCTTCCCGTAGAGGTATCGTATACTCCTGTGCAAAAGCACTTAGGCTCATCACTATGATTGCGAAGGAAGATAGAAGGGTCTTGCGCATTGAGGGCGGATTATTGGTCCAACAGTCGTTCATCGGTGGTCAGATGTACATCCACTTCTGTACCCATCTCCACACTGTTGCCGAAATCAGGGAATTGCTTGAGTACAAATGCAGATAAGGTGTCACGCTCGCTAGCACAATCATGACATCCTCCGACTACCCGACCCAGATTCAACGAAACACGGTTCAGAATAGTCTGTGCCTCATCATAGGTATACCCGCTGATCTTTGGAATGCTGACATACTGGGAATTCTTCTTTCCGAGAACCAAAGTGACCTGATCGCCTTTGCGCAATTTGGTACCGGGTTCTATCTCCTTGCCCTTGTACAGGACTTTTAGCACACAATCGGTGCATACCCGGTCTGGAACGTAATCGATGGTCTCGATCTCTATTCCGGTGATCTCCAGTAGGCTCAGAGCGATCCGCTTGGATTTACCCTTGAGGTCTGGGAATTCCACTTGAGGGGCATTCTTCGAGGCGATGGTCACGTAGATCCTCCGATTCTCCTTTACCATCCGCGGTTCCACGCCAGAACTGTCCGGCAACATATACGTGGGGCTGGGATTCTGGGAAATCACACTTCCCGGAAGAGCATCTTCTATATAGGCCTCATCTTCTACTGTGATACGTAATCCTTGTTCATCCACCATCTGTGCAGCGTCATCGATGTGCATCCCCACCAGATCGGGGATCGGACGGGTCTCCCCATGAGAGGTGTAGAACCGCATCAGAACGAACAGTAGGAATATCGCCAAGAGTAGGCTGGCCGAGGCGATCACCACATGCTTGACAAAGGTTTTACTGAAGATATACTTTACCAGGTCTGCCATTGGATCGAGCAAATATCTGAGATATTCTGCTTCTACCGATCCTCAACGGTCAGACTTCTCCCTTGTTGCACGTTTGCTGTTCATAAGTGTAGCCTTGAAGAACGGCAATGTGAATGCACAGGGATAATTTTGAGACACAGAGCTAAAAGGAAATGAGACCCATCATTGCGGTATTGGCTGGAGGATTCAGTGGAGAGTATGAAGTCTCCATAAAGAGTGCCGGCACCATCATGGATCATCTGGATCAAGCGCGGTTCGAGTCCTATCTGGTGGTCATGAGTGAAGAGGGCTCGGTGGCCAAGACCTCGGCCGGGGATCAGCCACTCGACCTGAATACCTTTTCCTTCGACTTGGGAGGTCAGAAGAAACAATTCGACTACGCCTATATCATCATACACGGTACGCCTGGAGAGGATGGGAAAGTCCAAGGCTATCTGGATATGATGCGTATTCCCTACAACACGGGGTCTCTATTGAATATGGCACTGACCTTCAATAAAGCGCATACCCAGGTGTTGATGAAACTCCACGATATACCCGTGGCCGATCACATCATATTCCGAGCAGATGATCGTCCCGATGCTCAGCAAGTGGTCGATCGGCTAGGCCTTCCCTGTTTTGTAAAGCCTACCGAATCCGGCTCGAGTATCGGAGTCACCAAGGTGAAGACCATCGATGCTCTAGAGGCAGCCATCGATACGGCCTTGGCCATACATCCTGAGGTCATCATCGAGTCGCTACTCACCGGCAAGGAGTTGGCCTGCGGGGTTTTCAGGGATGAAGGGGCAATACGTGCCTTACCCGTGATCGAGATCAGGTCTACCCGTGAGTTCTTCGACTATACTGCGAAGTACGATGATGCTGAGACGGAAGAGATCGTCCCGGCTCCTATTCCCGAAGCAGCATTCAAGAAATGTCAAGAACTCTCCAAGCGTATCTATGACATCACCGATTGCAGGGGTATCGCCCGAGCCGATTTCTTTCTTTGTGAAGATGGATTGTACTTTGTGGAGATCAATACCATACCGGGTATGTCCCCAGAGAGTCTGATACCCAAAGAACTGCGTGCAGAAGGACTGGATCTGACAGAACTTCTCAGCCGCATGATCATCAACGACATGGAACAATTTCAGAAGAAATGACACTTATCAAATCTATTTCTGGTATCCGAGGGACTATTGGCGGAGAGCCCGACCGATCCTTGACCCCTCTGGATATCGTCAAATTCAGCTCAGCCTTTTCAGCCTGGGTCAAGAAACGCCATCCTCAGGTGGCGCGACCTACTGTGGTCCTGGGTAGAGATGCGCGTATCTCGGGACCCATGGTCCATCGATTGGTCCTAGGGGCCTTGCTGGGTTCGGGAGTCGATGTACTGGATCTCGGACTGAGTACCACCCCCACTGTAGAAGTGGCTGTTGCATCAGAAGGAGCACAAGCGGGAATCATACTCACGGCCAGTCATAATCCCAAGCAATGGAATGCCCTCAAACTGCTCAACGAGAAAGGCGAATTCATCTCAGCGGCTGACGGCCAGCAGTTGCTACAGATGATCGAGTCGCAGACCTATGATTATGTAGAGGTAGATGATCTAGGGCAGGTGCGGAGCGATGACTCCTGGATCGAGAAGCACATCGATGCCATACTTCAGATGGAAGGTGTGGATGTCGAAGCCATCCGATCTGCCGGAATCAAGGTCATATGCGATTGCGTCAATAGCACGGGTGGGATCAGCGTTCCGAATATCCTGCATCGGTTGGGGGTCAGAGAAGTAGTGGAGATGTATTGTGAGACTTCAGGAGATTTCCCGCACAATCCCGAACCTTTGAAAGAGAACCTCACCGAGATCTCAGATCGCATCGTCAAAGAAGGAGCTCATCTGGGAGTAGTGGTGGATCCCGATGTGGACCGCTTGGCCCTGATCTGCGAGAACGGGGACATGTTCGGAGAGGAATACACGCTCGTGGCCGTAGCCGACCATGTACTCAGCTATTCACCTGGACCCACAGTGAGCAATCTCTCTTCCAGTCGCGCCTTGCGAGATGTGACCGAGAAACATGGACAGACCTACCATGCTTCGGCAGTTGGGGAAGTCAACGTGGTCCAGACCATGAAGGATGTAGGTGCGACTATCGGAGGTGAAGGCAATGGAGGTATCATCGACCCTGCCCTGCACTACGGTCGGGATGCTCTGCTGGGTATCGCGCTCTTTTTGACGCACTATGTGAAGAAGGGAATGAGCATGACCGAGCTCAAGTCCAGTTATCCGGCCTACTTCATGTCCAAGAACAAGATCCAGCTCACTCCAGATATCGATGTGGATGCCATCTTGGAACAAATGAGCAGCAAGTATGCTACTGAGCAGATCAGCACCATCGATGGTGTGAAGGTGGACTTTGCTGATCGATGGGTGCACATGCGTAAATCCAATACCGAGCCCATCATACGCATCTACACCGAGGCCCAGAGCCAAGCCCAGGCCGATGAATTGGCCGAACGCATCATGGATGAGATTCGCACGGTAGCGGTATGAGATATATCCTGACCATAGCTCTTGCCTTTCTGTTCATTGGTTCTTCTGCCCAGACTGCAGATCTTCAACAGGATGGAATACATCTGTTGCACCGATTGAAAAGGGACACCAAGGTGATTCCTGTAGGAGCCAAGGTGGTACTTTCCATCGAGGGGGAGAAGGTCAAGGGCGTCTTGGATGGGGTGGGAGAAAAAGAGATTTCTGTTGATGGCACCCGTTACCGTCTTCGTGACATCACGTGGATAGGTGTACGTACCAAATGGACCAAGGTATTGGGTATCACCTTGGCCACAGCGGGGCTTTGCTTGACGACTGCGGGTATCATCTATGTGGCTTCTGCAGGAGGATTGGGATTCTTAAGTACCGGACTCATCACGGGGGCCGGTCTAGGTATGAGTGCGATATCCATTCCGCTCCTTACCGAAGGTAAACGGCACTATCTCGATAGTGATTGGAAGGTGATGCCCCCTGGTTGATCACTCAGACCAACCAGATGATAAGGGACTCGAAAACGAAGAATACCAAACAGAGAAAAACGGTATAGCCCATGAAATCCCGGGTCTCCATCTTGATCAAGCGCCCCATGATAGGTAGGAAGGTCAACGTCCAGAATGGATTCATCAGATTGGTCAGCGAGTCCCCATAAGCAAAGGCGATGATGGTCTTGCCTATGTCAGCTCCAGAACGTCCGGCAGCTTCCAGCAGGGGAGGCCCCAGTACCAGCCATTCACCTCCACCTGAGGGAATGAAGAGATTGACCACAGAAGAGCATACAAAAGCAAGCCACGGGAGGCTTTGTCCATCCCCGATGCTGAGCAATTGATCGGCAAATATGACGGCCAGGCCCGATCCGATGAAGATGCCCATGATTCCTCCGAAGAGAGGGAATTGTACTACGATATCACTTGCTCCTTTGATGGCATCCTTCATCACATGGACAAATCGTATCGGACTTCCTTGTAGAAGAAGTGCTCCAGTGAGCATCAGCAAGGTCAAGGCGGTGAGATCGAAGCCCTTATTCTGAACAGAAAGGACCAGTCCCACTACACAGAGCACAGCCAAAATGATGTTGATGATATAGGCTCTGTTCAGCCGATCGGCCCAGGTGGGATGGGATTCCTCTTCCTGAGTGGCAGCATCAAGGACCTCCTCATTATCCTGTTCTCCTTGGATTCTCAAAGCCGCATCGAAATGTGGGTCATAGGCCGGTCTGATCCACAGTATCATCATAGGCAGGATGAAAAGGGTGAATCCGATGAGCGCGATATTCAAAGGGTGCAGCAAGGTTTCCGTGACAGGGATGACATCCTCGATCAAGCCCGCATCTATGAATACCGAAGCCGTGCTCTCCGAGGCCATCATGATGGCGGCTGAAGAGGAAAGTCCCCCATGCCATACCAACATCCCAGAATACAGTGCGGCACAGGCCAGTCTGAAATCCACGCCTTTGACCCGTTTGCACAGTTCTACCGTGAACAAGGCTGTGACCGGGGCGAGGCCCCAATTGATGAGATTGAGTATCAATGAGCTCAAGGTGATCACCAGATACACCTGTGTAGGGCGATGGATACGTTTGCTGAGGGCATGAAAGAAATTCCGCATGACCCGACTATCCCCCATGGTATATCCAAAACAGAGGATCATCATCATGAAGAATCCAAAAGTGAGGATCTTGGGGCTGTAGAGCCCTCCTATCCATTGTCCCATGAGTTCCAGCGCTCCGGTATCGGTCAGCCCTAGGGCCAGTCCCATCGTGACCAAGGTCAGGATGATGGCAAAAACAAAAGAATCAGGCAGGACCTTGCGTACCTGTATGGCAAAGAAATCCCCCAGACGTTGCAACAAAGAGTTCATGGAAGCATGGAATGCTAGGATGACGAATGTATGAATCATGAATGACCGTTGTTACTTAGGTGGAGATGCTAGATATTTACATTTGTCCTTTGACCCTGAATCATGGAAAGAATCTATCTGGATAATGCGGCCACCACGGCCATGGCCCCTGAAGTGGTGGATGAGATGATCCCCTTCATGCGCGAGCACTATGGGAATCCCTCCTCTACCCATGCCTTCGGACGTAAGGTCAAGGATGCCATAGAGACCTGCCGGAGAGATGTGGCCAAGATGCTCCATTGCAGTCCGGCCGAGATATGCTTCACCTCAGGCGGGACCGAGGCCGATAATCTGGCCATCTATACCGCAGTAAGGAAATTGGGTGTCAAGGATGTCATTACCACCAAGATCGAGCATCATGCTGTGGTGCATTGCGTAGAACATGTGGATAGGATCGACCTGGCGCGTGTGCATTATGTGAAGACCGATGAGAGGGGACGAGTGGATCTGGATCATCTGGAAGACCTACTGCATCACCACGAAGGCGCTCTGGTATCCCTGATGCATGGTAACAATGAGATCGGGAATCTGCTCGACCTCAAGGTCGTTGGAGAAATGTGTAAGGCACATGAAGCTTATTTCCACAGCGATACGGTGCAGACCATGGCCCATTATCCCTTTGACCTGTCCGAGTTGCCTGTGGATTTCATTACCGGGTCGGCCCATAAATTCCACGGTCCTAAGGGGATCGGTTTCCTCTATCACAGAAAGAGTCTGGGAGTCATTCCTCTCATCCATGGGGGCGGACAAGAACGCAATCGCAGGGCTGGTACCGAGAATGTCTATGGCATCATCGGATTGACCAAGGCCCTGCAAATGGCCCATGATCACATGCAGGAGCATGAGCAGCACATCCGCGGCTTGAAAGAATTGATGAAATCCGAATTGAAGCAGGCCATCCCCGAAGTGGAGTTCAATGGCATGAGCGGTGAGGAAGACAGTCTGTATACCGTACTCAACGTCAACTTCCCCGATAGTGATATCGCTTCCATGATGCTATTCCGATTGGATATCGAGGGAATTGCATGCTCGGGAGGGAGTGCCTGTTCTTCAGGGAGTAATCTGGGTTCACATGTATTGGCAGAGATCGAGAAGAAGAACGATGGTCCCTCCATTCGATTCAGTTTCAGCCGATACAATACCGAAGCTGACATCCTGTCCTGTGTCGAGAAATTGGCACAATTGATGACCGCTACAGTCTGAACCGCAAAACGAGATTTTCAATGGATAATTTGGAAGAAAGAGGATATCAAGGACCCATTATCACGTCTGCAGAAGCTACGGGCACCGACCTGCAGGCCTTTATGACCAATGTGTTCAGTTGGATGACCGGGGCATTGATGATCACGGCATTCACTGCCTACGGTTTTGCCAGTCAGGAGTCCCTCTTCAGTCTGCTTTATACCCCCACAGGAGGTCATTCTGTCCTAGGCTGGGTGGCCATGCTCGCACCTTTAGGAATCGTCATTGCCATGGGTGCGGCTCTGCAACGCTTATCCTATATGAGTTTGATGCTGCTCTTCATCGGTTTCTCGGTGATCATGGGTATCAGCATGAGCTACATCTTCTATACCTATGCGGCCAGTACCATCTATCAGACCTTCTTTATCACGGCCGCGACATTCGGTACCATGGCTGTACTGGGTTATACCACCAAGACCGATCTGACCAAGTTCGGCAGGTTGTTGTTCATGGGGCTTATCGGGATCATTTTGGCCATGGTGGTCAATTGGTTCTTGGGCAGTTCTCAATTGGACTACATCATCAGCATCATAGGAGTACTGGTATTTACCGGGCTTACGGCCTATGATGTTCAGCGACTCAAGCGTATCGGTCTTTCCATTCCGGGCGGCACAGAGATAGCGGGTAAAGCGGCCATCATGGGGGCTTTGAGTCTCTATCTGGACTTCATCAATCTCTTCTTGATGCTCTTGCGACTCTTCGGAGGAAGGGACTGACCTTTTGTGACGAAAAGAACTACAAGGCCTCATCCGAGGCCTTTTTCTTTAGTAGTTGTAATAGATTTGCCCCTCAAAATAGACCGACATGAAAGCATACGTATTTCCAGGGCAAGGGTCCCAGTTCATTGGAATGGGACAGGACCTTTATGAGCAAGGAGGTGAACTGAAGGAATTATTCGAGCAGGCCAACGAACTATTGGGATTCCGGATCACCGATATCATGTTCAGCGGTACGGATGAGGAACTCAAGCAGACCAAAGTGACCCAACCGGCCATCTTCCTGCACTCGGTCATCTTGGCCAAGGCCTTGGGAGATGATTTCAGACCGGACATGGTCGCAGGGCATTCACTCGGTGAATTCTCTGCGTTGGTAGCGGCTGGAAGTATGAACTTCACCGATGGTCTCACTTTGGTGTCCAAGCGGGCCATGGCCATGCAGAAGGCATGTGAAGCGGTGGAATCCACCATGGCAGCCATATTGGGATTGGATGATGAGGTAGTGGAGAACGTATGTCAAGAAGTGGACGGGGTAGTAGTGGCAGCCAACTATAATTGTCCGGGCCAATTGGTCATCTCAGGTGCGGTACCTGCCGTACAGAGTGCGTGTGAGAAATTGACCGAAGCGGGAGCGCGCAGAGCACTGATGCTTCCGGTAGGTGGAGCCTTCCATTCCCCTCTCATGGAGCCGGCCCGAGAAGAATTGGCCGAGGCCATTGCTCGTACCGATCTGCAATCACCCATGTGCCCAATCTATCAGAATGTGACCGCAGCTCCAGTGACAGATGCTTCGACCATCAAGGAGAACCTGATAGCTCAACTCACCGCTCCGGTGCGATGGACCCAGACCATGCAGAATATGCTGACCGAAGGTGCAGAAGAGATCATAGAAGTCGGCCCCGGAAAAGTACTTCAAGGTCTATTCAAGAAAGTAGACCGCCAATTGAACACCCGCTCTGCCGTAGTCTGAAGGATCGGTCAAGAATCCCAGATCAAAGGGTCGAATTGATGAGCTTTCCTTGTTCTAGAAGACGATGGAATGAGGGGACACGCAATGTGACCTGCTCTAGAGCGTCCAAGTGATCACTCCGGTGGCAGTCCGTGCCTACCAGCCCGATGAGCTCTTGCTCGACCAGATGATCGGCCACTTTCTTCACTTCTGGACCGTAGTATCCACCCAGAGAGTTGAGATTGATCTGTAGGATAACTCCTTTATCGTGAAGTTCCTCGTATTTCTCCAGATCGCGTGACCAGAATCCGTAGCGTTCCGGATGGGCTAGAACGGGTTTGATGCCCTTGAGCTGCATGTTGAAAATGGCACTGTTCAGGTTCAAAGGTTCGGCCACAAATGGAAGTTCGAAAAGCAGATAGCGCTTGGAACCGAAGGTCAAGAGATCCTCATCATCGAGCAATTGCTCGAACCGGTCATCCAGGTAATATTCGGCTGCAGCTTCGATCTGGATCTCCATGCCTTCCTTCTTGATGGCGGCACGTACTTTCTCTAAGCCCCCTAGTATGATATCCGGAGTGTTACGGTAATAGTCCGCCATGATGTGCGGGGTAGTGATGACCTTCTGGAATCCCAATGCTTCGAATCTTCGCAGCAAGGCCAGGCTCTCTTCCATATCCTGCGCCCCATCATCTATGCCGGGGATGAGATGCGAATGGATGTCCACCTTCAATGAAGAGATGTCAGCCGGCTCGATGAGCTTCTCGCGTTTACCGAATAGGCGGCCGAATATCCCCATCAACGTTCTGCGTATTGTTCCTTGTAGTAATTCTGATAGGCTCCAGAAGTCACATGCTCCAGCCAGTCCTCGTTCTCCAGATACCAATCGACTGTTTGCTCGAAGCCTTCATCGAAGCTGATGCTCGGCTCCCAAGCCAGTTCTTCCTTGATCTTATTGGCATCGATCGCGTAGCGGAGGTCGTGCCCTGCACGGTCCTTGACAAAGGTGATCGACTGCTCAGAGGTGCCGATCTCGCGACCGAGTTTCCGGTCCATGATCTCACAGAGTTTCTTGACCAGGTCGATATTCTTCCACTCATTGTTCCCACCGATGTTGTAGGTCTCACCTACTTTTCCTTCGTGGTAGATGACATCGATGGCCCGAGCGTGATCCACTACCCAGAGCCAATCCCTCACATTGATTCCCTCCCCATAGACCGGTAGGGGTCTATTGTGCTTGATATTGTGGATCATCAATGGGATGAGTTTCTCTGGGAATTGATAGGGGCCGTAGTTATTGGAGCAATTGGATAGCACGACCGGTAGTCCATAAGTATGGTAGAAGGCCCGTACGAAATGATCGCTGGAGGCCTTACTGGCCGAGTATGGGCTACGTGGGTCATAGGGAGTCTCTTCGGTAAAGAGTCCGGTATCACCCAATGATCCATAGACCTCGTCTGTAGAGATGTGGTAGAATCTGCGCGAATCCATGTCATCCCCCCAGGCCTTTCGGGCTGCATTCATCAGGTTGACCGTGCCGATCACATTGGTCAGAACGAATTCATCAGGGCCAGAGATGCTACGGTCCACATGGGACTCGGCCGCTAGATGGATCACCCCTTGGATGTCATGTTGACTGAAGAGTTCATTCAGGAAATCCTTGTCCGTGATATCCCCTTTGATGAACCTGTAATTGGAAGCATCTTCAATGTCCTTCAGGTTCTCCAGATTCCCTGCGTAGGTAAGCTTGTCCAGGTTGAGGACATGCACCTCGGGATAGCGCGTTACGAAAAGGCGTACCACATGACTTCCAATGAATCCTGCTCCTCCGGTGATGAGTACTTTTTTCATGCGCTTGCTTATAAACTCCAGTAATCGAAGTCCTTGATACGGTCTTTGTAGATGCCTTTCAGATCCACGAAAATGCCATCCGGGTGCATCAGGTTCTTGAAATAATTCTCCTGTAGATTCTGGTATTCATCATGATTGACGGCTACAATGACTGCTGCGTAATCGGAGCTGGGTTCTGTCACCAGACCGAATCCATATTCCTGCATGAGTTCATCATTGTCAGCATGCGGATCGATGACATCCACCTGTACACCAAAGGATTCGAATTCCTTGACCACATCCACGATCTTGCTATTGCGTATGTCCGAGACATTCTCCTTGAAAGTGGCTCCCATGATAAGCACTTTGGCATTCATGACATCGATACCGTTCTTGATGATCATCTTGACGGTCTGCTTACCGACATAGAATCCCATAGTATCGTTCACATAACGTCCAGAGTTGATGATCTTGGCGTGATAGCCCAACTGCTTGGCCTTGTGGGTCAGGTAATAGGGATCGACACCTATACAGTGACCTCCTACAAGCCCGGGCCTGAAATTCAAGAAATTCCACTTGGTACCGGCCGCCTCCAGCACGTCATAGGTATTGACACCCATGCGCCCGAAGATGATCGAGAGTTCATTGATGAGGGCGATGTTGACATCCCGTTGCGTGTTCTCGATGATCTTGGCAGCCTCTGCCACTTTGATGGTGGGGGCTTTGTGGATACCGGCATCTACTACGGTCTCGTAGACCTTGGCGATCTGATCCAATGATTCTTCACAGCATCCGGATACGATCTTGAGGATGGTGCGTATGGTGTGCTCCTTGTCCCCAGGGTTGATACGCTCCGGGCTATAGCCCACCATGAAGTCCTGCTTCCACACCAAACCGGATTCTTCTTCGAGCACCGGGATACAATCCTCCTCGGTACATCCGGGATATACGGTGGACTCATAGACCACGTAGTCCCCTTTCTTCAATGCTTTACCCACAGCTCTCGAGGCCGAGAGTACAGGGCCTAGATCGGGCATCTTGGACTCATCGATGGGTGTAGGTACGGCCACGATGAAGAATTTGGCTTCCTTCAACTCTTCCGGGTCGGCTGTGAAGTGGATATCACATCCATCGAATGCTTCAGCCGGTAATTCATTGCTCGGGTCTATTCCCTGTCGCATCAGGTCCACGCGCTGGGCATTGATATCGAATCCGATCACCGAGAAGTCACGTGCAAATTCCAGAGCGATCGGCAATCCGACATAGCCCAATCCGATGAGGGCCAGTTTTGCTTCCTTATTCTTCAGCTCTTCGTAGATCATTTCTTCTTGCTACTTTTTTCTTGTTCGTCCCTTACTTCATAGATGCGCTGGATGATCTCCACCACTTTGAGTCCCTCCAATGCGTTGGTCGTGGCAGTACCCCGTTCTTTCAATGTCTCTACCACATTCTCGATGATGAAATGGTGGTTGGCGGCACTGCCTTTGTACGCTCCATAATCATTTGGAGGTGCGCCCTCGGGAAGTTCAGGCATCTCATAGTCTTTGACATGGCAATAGATGACTTCGTTCATATACTGTCCACCTACCTTGACGGTACCGTTCTCAGCGATGATGGTCATGCTGCTTTCGAAGTTCTTATCATAGACGGCCGTGCTGTAATTGATGGCTCCCATACCGCCATTCACAAAATCGAAACTGACGAATCCGGAGTCTTCAAATGCGGTCAGCTCCTCATGGTTGAAGTCCCTGAACTTCCCTTGTATATGCTCGATATCTCCAAAGACCCAATACATGAGATCGATGAAATGCGAGAATTGGGTGAATAGGGTTCCACCGTCCAGATCGGGAGTCCCTTTCCATCCACCCGCTTTGTAATAGCGTGCATCCCGGTTCCAGTAACAATCCACCTGTACCATATAGATGTCCCCCAAGCGACCGCTCTCCATCATCTCCTTGAGCCAAACGGAAGGCGGGCTATACCTATTCTGCATCACACAGAACACGCGTTTATTGCGTTGTAAGGATTTGTAGATGACCTCTTCACATCGGCTCTTGGTCAATCCCATGGGTTTCTCACAGACCACGTGCTTCTCAGCTTCCAATGCCAGGATGGCCTGATCGGAATGAAGGCCATTAGGAGTACAGATACATACGACTTCGATGTTCTCCTCCTTCGCAAGCATCTCTTCAAAGGAGGAATAGAACGGGACATTCAAATGGTCGATGTCCAGTCCATCTGGAGAAGCGACATCGGACAAGGCAATGAGTTCAGCCTCAGGATGATTCAGGATCATCTGTGCGTGTCGCTTACCGATGTGACCACAGCCGAGTACGGCAAATCCTATTTTCTGTTCAGCCATCTATTTTTTGAACTTTTTCATTTTCCAAACGGTAGCGCTCTCCACCTTCGGGACAGGTGGCCCAGCCATCTGCATCGAATTGCAAGCGGTGGCCATACTCGCTCATCCAACCGATATGCTTGGCCGGATTACCGACCACCAAGGCGTAGTCAGGAACATCCTTGGTCACTACGGCTCCCGCTCCGATAAAAGCGAAACGACCGATGTCGTGACCACAGATGATGGTCGCATTGGCACCGATGCTTGCTCCTTGCTTGACCAGAGTGCGGGCATATTGTCCTCTGCGGTTGACCGCGCTGCGTGGATTGGTCACATTGGTAAATACCATGGATGGACCGAGAAAGACATCGTCCTCACAGATGACCCCGGTGTAGATCGATACGTTGTTCTGTACTTTGACATTGTCCCCCAATCGGACCTGCGGTGAGATCACCACGTTCTGTCCCAGATTGCATTTCTCACCGATACTACAATCGGTCATGATATGACTGAAATGCCAGATCTTGGTATCCTTTCCGATAGAGCATCCCTCATCGATCACGGCCGTTTCATGCGCGAAATAGTCCATTATCGGATGATATATTTCTCAAAGTCCATATGCTCCTTATGGTTCAGTTCCTCTTCACTCAAGGATTTGAAGTACTCGAATGTGGTCTGGAGTCCAGCACTGCGTGAAACGCGAGGTTCCCAATCCAGGATCTCACGTGCACGACTGATATCGGGCCTTCGTTGTTTGGGGTCATCCGTTGGAAGGTCTTTGAAGGTGACTTTCTGATCGGTACCGGTGAGTTCTACGATCTCCTGAGCAAAATCCAGAATGCTGATCTCATCCGGGTTGCCGATGTTCATCGGCTGAGTGTAATCGCTGTTCAAGAGACGTACGATCCCTTCGATGAGGTCATCTACATAGCAGAAAGAACGGGTCTGGGAGCCGTCTCCGAATACGGTAAGATCCTCACCCCGTAGGGCTTGACCAATGAATGCAGGCAGCACGCGACCGTCATTGAGTCGCATCCGTGGGCCATAGGTATTGAATATACGTACGATACGTGTCTCCAATCCATGGAAACGATGGTAGGCCATGGTGATGGCTTCTTGGAAGCGTTTGGCCTCATCATAGACCCCACGTGGCCCTACCGGATTGACATTGCCCCAATAGTCTTCATGCTGCGGATGCACCTGAGGATCACCATAGACTTCAGAGGTAGAGGCGATGAGCATACGCGCTCCCTTGGCCTTTGCCAGACCGAGCAGGTTGTGTGTACCCAGTGAGCCCACCTTGAGGGTCTGGATAGGTATCTTGAGATAATCGATGGGACTGGCGGGGGAAGCGAAATGCAGTATATAATCCAAGTCACCCGGGACATGCACGAATTTGGAGACATCGTGATGATAGAACTCGAATCGATCCTGCCCGAAAAGGTGTTCGATGTTCTTGAGATTACCCGTGATGAGATTATCCATGCCCATCACGAAGTGCCCTTCTGCGATGAATCTATCACAGAGGTGTGATCCAAGAAATCCTGCTGCACCGGTGATGAGTACTCTTTTCATGCGCCCACGGTCTCTCTTCCGATACTGTAATAGGTGAATCCTTGGTCACGCATCGCATCGAGGTCATACAGGTTACGACCATCGAAGATGAGTTTGTTCTTCAAAGCATCTGCCACTTTACTGAAATCCGGATTTCGAAATACGGCCCATTCAGTAGCGATGAGCAGTGCGTCTGCATCTACCAGCGCTCCATACCCATTCTCTGAATAAGATATCCGGTTTCCGATGCGTGATCGGACATTGTCCATGGCCTCTGGATCGAAAGCCGTAATGCTGGCACCTGCTTCGATCAGGGCATCGATCATGTACAAGGCAGGCGCCTCGCGTATGTCATCGGTATCCGGCTTGAAGGCAAGTCCCCAGAGAGCGAAGTGCTTTCCGCTGAGGTCGCCATCGAAATGTGCTTTGAGCTTATCGACCAGGCGGAGTTTTTGCTGATCATTGACATCCAACACCGATTGCAGGATCTTGAAATCCATTCCTTCTTCCTTTCCGGATCGATGAAGGGCCTGGACATCTTTGGGAAAGCAGCTTCCACCATATCCGATCCCGGGAAAGAGGAATCGCTTTCCGATACGTGTATCCGTTCCCACACCGAGTCTGACCTTGTCCACATCAGCCCCGACCGCTTCACAGAAGTTGGCGATCTCATTCATGAAGGTGATCTTGGTCGCCAGGAACGCATTGGCTGCATACTTGGTCAGTTCTGCAGATTTCTCATCCATGAAGATCAACGGATTCCCCTGTCGGATGAAGGGTTTGTAAAGTTCTTCCATCACCTTCTTGGCCGATTCGGATGAGGTACCGACTACAACCCGATCGGGTTTCATGAAGTCGTCCACCGCAAAGCCTTCTCGCAAGAATTCAGGATTGGAGACCACTGCGAACTGCTCGTGTGCATTCTCAGCGATCTTTGCGCGCACTTTTTCGGCCGTCCCCACAGGGACCGTGCTCTTATCTACGACTACTGTGAATTCCTTGAGCATCGGGCCAAGTTCTTCGGCTACTCCTAGTACATAGGAGAGATCGGCCGAACCATCCTCACCCGGAGGGGTCGGAAGTGCAAGGAAGATGACTTTTGCACCTTCAATACCTTCGGCCAGGTCGGTCGTGAACTTCAGTCGGCCTTGTTTGATATTCCGTTCGAAGAGCACATCCAGATGAGGTTCATAGATAGGTACCTCCCCTTGACGCATCTGCTCCACCTTGGCCTCATCGATGTCCACGCACATGACATCATTGCCTGTTTCAGCAAAGCAAGTACCTGTTACCAGGCCTACATATCCGGTTCCGATCACTGCGATTCTCATAGGGTAGAAATAGTCTTTTTATGAAATGGCTTCTAGGACCGAGTCGACCAGTAGGTCCTGTTGTTCATGGGTCAATTCCGTGTGCATCGGAAGCGAGAATACGCGCTCACATAGATTCTCGGTCACTGGGAACATGCCTTCTGAATATCTGGGGTCGAGATAGGCCTTCTGCATGTGCAAGGGCACCGGGTAGTAGATCATGGCCGGCAGACCTTTATTGGTCAGATGCTCTACGATCTCATCCCTAGAAGTTCCATTGGTCTTCAAGGTATATTGATGGAATACATGGTCGCTGTTGGACGCTCTCACCGGAGTGAGGATCCTCTCGACCGAAGCAAATCGTTCATCGTAATATTCGGCCGCACGCTGCCGCGCTGCGATGTAGTCATCCAAATGTCTCAATTTGATGCGGAGAATCGCGGCCTGTATGCTATCTAAGCGGCTATTGACACCTATCATGTCATGGTAGTAGCGCTTGGTCTGCCCGTGATTCGCCATCATGCGTGCTTTGCTGGCCAGATCATCATCGTTGGTGAATATGGCACCACCATCCCCGAAGCATCCGAGATTCTTTGAAGGGAAGAACGAAGTCGTACCGAAATCACCCATACAACCACCTTTTCTAGAAGTGCCGTTGGCGTAAGTGTATGTACTTCCGATCGCTTGGGCCGTATCCTCGATCACATAGAGACCATGCTCTTGTGCCAGGGTCATCAGCGGTTCCATATCAGCGCACTGTCCGAATAGATGTACGGGAACGATGGCCTTGGTCTTTTCTGTAATGGCGTCCTTGATCGCGTCCAGGTCTATGTTGAACGTATCTGGATCCACATCGACCAGTACAGGTGTGAGACCTAGAAGAGCTATGACTTCAGCAGTTGCCACATAAGTGAAGCTAGCCGTGATCACTTCATCACCGGGTTTCAGGTCGAGCGCCATCATGCAGAGTTGCAAAGCATCTGTACCGTTGGCACAAGGGATCACATGGGCCACATCCAGGTATTCTTCCAGTTCCTTTTGGAAGGCTTTGACTTCTGGGCCATTGATGTAGGCTGAGCTTCTGATGACATCGGTCACGGCTTGATCGATCTCTTCTTGAATCTTATCATACTGACCGAGCAAGTCGACCATCTGGATGGGTCTCATGAAATCATACTTGGATTAGGGCTGCGAAGATAGAGAATCATGCCCTCGAAATCATGCTTCTGAGCATCTCGCTCCTATCGCTCAGGGCAATCGAGAAAAGCGTTTGATACCTTTGCGCTCTATGCGTAAGAACGAGATGTTACGACTTTCCTTGACTCTTCTGGGAATATCCATAGGCCTAGGCATATCGCAGTTGGCAGCTCAGCGGAACATTCAGGATTCCATCATCTCCATGTCCATGATAGATTTCAGTCTGGGAGCGCATATCCCAGCAGGGGATATCAGCGAACGATTCGGTGAGAATGGATTTCTAGGAGCTTCTTATCACTACAAAACGGGCAGCAATTGGGTCTTCGGTCTCGAGGGTGGTTTCATCTTCGGAAACAAGGTCAAGGAGGATGTGGCTGTCAACATCCGCACATCGGAGGGCTTTGTGATCGATCAGGAAGGAGGATTCACCGAGTTGTTGTTGCTGGAAAGAGGTATGACATTGGTCGGGACTGTGGGTCGGGTCATACCACTCTTCGGTCCCAATGACAACAGCGGACTGGTAGTGCGACTAGGAGGCGGTATGCTTCAGCATAATATCCGACTGGAGACGCGGAATAATGATGTTCCCCAGTTGGAAGGTGAATACCTCAAAGGGTATGATCGATTGAGTAATGGATTCTCAGCCTATCAGTTCATCGGCTATCAACTGTTGAGCAATAATCGATTGGTCAATTTGACCATCGGACTGGAAGGCTATCAAGCCTGGACGCAAAGTCGTAGGGATTTCAATTTCGACCTCATGCGCAAGGACGATAGCAAGCGACTGGATTCCCTATATGGAGTCAAGGTCTCTTGGTCCTTTCCCATCTACCGCAGATCAGCAGGAAAATTCTATAGATGATATGGTGCAGCAGGCCCTCTATGACCTGATGATGCGTATGTATGTGCTGGGAATCCGTCTCGCATATCCTTTCAAGGAAAAAGCACGACTCTGGTTACAAGGACGTAAGAATTGGGCCGAACGCCTTCAGCAGGTAATGCAGGATCGTGGAGGTCCGGTGATCTGGATCCATGCTGCCAGCTTGGGCGAATTCGAACAGGGGAGACCGATCATAGAAGCATTACGCAAGGAGTTTCCTCATGCCCAACTGGTCCTTTCCTTTTTTTCTCCCTCCGGATATACGATCAGGAAGGACTATGATAAAGTGGATCTGGTGACCTACTTGCCCCTCGATACAAAACAGAATGCCAAAAGATTCATCGAGATCCTCGATCCAACAATAGCCTTGTTCATCAAGTATGAATTCTGGTTCAATCACCTGAATGAACTTAAGCGCAATCAGATTCCGACCATACTGGTATCTGGAAGGTTGCATGCTAAACAGGGATTCTTCAAGCCTTGGGGAGGTTTTTTCAAGAAAGGACTTGAAGCCTTCAGTCATTTCTTTCTCCAGAATGAAGAGAGTGCTCGACTGTTGGAAGAGATCGGTTTCACCAACTACACGGTCAATGGAGATACGCGTTTCGACCGGGTGATGGAGATGAAGAATGAGGAACGATCTCTTGAGAAGATCGAACGCTTCTGTAGAGACCTTCCAGTGATCGTGGTGGGTAGCAGTTGGCCATATGATGAGATCCTGATGATGGAGTATATCAATAGCCATCCAGAGCGTGACTTCAAGGTGATCTTCGCCCCACATGAGATCGATCAGAAGCGGATCTCAGAATTCATCAATAAGTGCAGGTCACCGGCCATCCGATACTCTGAAATGGAAGAGTCTTCCGGAAATGAAAAGGTGCTTTTCGTAGATAGCATAGGTATGCTTTCATACCTATACAAGTACGCTACAGTCGCCTTGATAGGGGGAGGATTCGGTGCTGGAATCCATAATACGCTAGAAGCAGCCGTGTGGTCCAGGCCGATACTCTTCGGACCCAGATATCAGATGTTCAAAGAAGCAGTGGACCTAGTAGAGAATGGCGCGGCCTTCTCTGTAGAGACGCAGAAAGAACTGAACGCGATGCTGAACAAGCTTCTCTTTGAGGACGAAGAACTGAAAGAGTCGGCCGGCCAGCAGGCTTGGCGCTACTGCGCGGCCAATCAGGGTGCCAGTCAAGAAGTCATCTCCTACGTACGAGAAACACTCCCTAGTTGACTTTTTCTAAATCAAGAATCGTTTATATTTGCCGCCCGTTTATACGGGATAAGCGAGAGTAGCTCAGTTGGTAGAGCATAACCTTGCCAAGGTTAGGGTCGCGGGTTCGAATCCCGTCTCTCGCTCAAAGCGGAACGCGTTGTGAAGACAACGCGTTCTTTTTTTCCGGACTACAAGCTTTCACTGAGAATGAGGATTGTTAAAACAATCCGGCTCAGCAAGAAATCGAATTCTTGATCTCTATCTTACCTTCACGCGGTGTCGATCCCAACAGACATCGAACTATCTGTGGTCATCCTCTGCTATCGTTCTGAGGAGTCCATCATCCCTTTTGCACAGAAGACCAAGGAACTCATCACTTCTCTCAGTCCACAGAGTGAGATCGTATTGGTGGGGAATTATTGGGAAGGTAGTGGAGATCGCACACAGCAGGTAGTAGAGAAGATTGCTGCTGAAGACCCCATGTTCAAGGCCATCTGCAAACCCAAAGAAGGCATGATGGGCTGGGATATGCGCATGGGACTGGAGCATGCATCAGGACGATATATCTGTGTGATAGACGGGGACGGGCAGTTTCCGATAGAGAGTATCGCCCACTGTTTCGAAATCATCAAGAAAGGGGAGTTCGGACTGGTCAAGACCTATCGCGAACAACGGAACGATGGTTTCTATCGCAGACTCATCAGCGGAGGCTATAACCTCCTCTTCAAAGCGCTATTCAGCAGCATACGGTCCAAAGATGTCAACAGCAAACCCAAAATGCTCACGCGTGAGGCCTATCAGCGCTTGGATCTGCACTCCGATGATTGGTTCATCGATGCAGAGATCATGATACAGGTAGGGCGTCATCGGATCCCCTTCTACGAGTTTCCAGTAGTCTTCGAAGAATTGGAAGGAAGGCAGAGTTTTGTCAAGATAGCCGCCATCTTCGAGTTCATGAAGAACCTGGTCGCTTATAGATTCAGAGAGTACGGCAAGCGTAAATGACAGACCAACGGATATTCATCACCGGTATCACATCATTCCTACTTCGCGATCTGGCAACTCGACTCCGAGACAGAGGGAATACCTGCATAGGACTTAGCA
Source organism: Flavobacteriales bacterium (assembly GCA_013001705.1). Taxonomy (NCBI): domain Bacteria; kingdom Pseudomonadati; phylum Bacteroidota; class Flavobacteriia; order Flavobacteriales; species Flavobacteriales bacterium. The sequence continues at coordinate 549 of JABDLZ010000293.1, read as the reverse complement.
GACAGTCGATTTCCATGGAGGGGATAGAACTGATACACGGGGATCTATTGCAGCCAGATACATGGCGTGATCACTTGGCTACATGTGATATGGTCATTCATGGAGCGGCTATCACCCATTCTCACGATGAGAATCTCTACGAGCAGGTCAATCACCTCGCCACTCGTGCACTGGTCGATGCCTGTGATCCAGGCCAACGCTTTGTATTCATCAGCAGTCGTGTAGCTGGTATGCATTCGGGTGCCTATGGGGTCAGTAAGTTCCGTGCGGAGGAGTACATACGATCACATTGCCCCGACCATCTTATCCTCAGACCCAGTGAGGTATTCGGGGGAGGCAAAGAAGAAGGGATCGAATCATTGATCAGAACCGTTCTTCAAAAACGGCTGGTCGTATATCCAGGAGGAGTAGGGACTCCACTGTGCCCTATCCATGTCAAGGATCTAGTGGATAATATGGAAGAGATCATCCTTCAAGAAAGCCACCCAGATTATATGATGATACTAAGAGGACCCCAGTGTATGGGCTTTAAGGAGATCGTTCAGACCA
>JABDLZ010000292.1 GCA_013001705.1 Flavobacteriales bacterium | reverse complement strand
AAGAACTCCTTCTCGCCTATCCACATATCCAAAGCTCTTTTATAGGGACCTATATCTCCCCAATAGCCGGTGACTTCCATGTGAGGATCGATGATCTGGACGAATCCTATTGGTCTTGCATCTAATTCTGCAATCAACATCTGCCTCCACGGATAATCGATGTTCAACTCATTCTCCCAGTCCCAAGATTCCTCCCCGATCGCTACTCTGACATGAGCTTGTGTGCTCCAATTCTTAAGCGTCCCTTCATCAGCCGGAAGAGCTTTGCGCAGGGTCAAAGGAGAATCATTCATGGGACCACGAAGACAGGAGCCTGCTGAAGATCATATGCATCCCCAGTGAGTACTTTGTGGTCTTTTCGCTGCATATCATAGAGGATGATATCTGAGCGCTCATAGTCCAAGTCCCAAACCTCAATGACCAAGTAGCGTCCATCGGGGCTCCAATCATGCCATCCCTCCTGTCCCTCTAGGTCTGTGAGACGGCCCATGCTACTTCCGTCAGGCTGCACCCCAAAAAGACTGGATTTCCCATCCTGCTTACTTTGATAGGATATATACCCCTCTTTGGGATGCCATCGCGGTGGCCCTGCATGGTAATTATACCAGAGAGCCGTGGTGTCTCCTATGGGATAGTGGGTCAGCTGCCTGACATCCGATCCATCACTACTCATGATGTAGAGTTCATCGATGAACTCTTTCTCCAGCCTCTCAGAATGCGGTACATTCATATATCGGTCCCGTTTTTCCTTCTTGCTCCTCAATGAGCCTCTGAACACTATCTGCAGACCATCAGGTGAGAATGCCGGGTCATTGATATACTTCATTCCCGGATCCAGTCTCTCAAGCAAGTTCCCTTCACGATCGATCAGATAGAAAACAGAATCGTGCTTGGGATTCACGAGGAGCTCTTGGCCTTCTTTACGCACACCCATCCAACTGTCCTGGAGCTGAATGTCCGACACCTTTTGGAGGATCTTGCCTTGGACGTCCATCTCATAGAGGAAATAGCATCGATAGCAGGTATCGCGATCCGAGTTGAAGAGGATGCGATCATCGTACGCTTCATAGGTCCAGGCAACATCTGGATGATTCGTCAGATTCCGATGATATGAACCCTCCATATCCGTAAGGAATACTTCGTAATTGGATTCGTTAGCGCTATCAGGCACCAATACATTATAGGCGATCAGGTAGTCCCTTGATTCAGTATGGGTCCCTAGGCCCATATCAGATTCCGAGTCTGTGTGAGTGTCCGCGCATGACAAAAGGCCAATCATCAACCCAAAGGCGAGGACATATTGGCCAAGTAACTGAATATGTGATGCGCCAATCATGGATAGATCATCTTCCCAATGGCGCTGACATCCCTTCTACCCAAGGAGCTCCCGTATCACGCACCTCCTTCTCTAGGCCGGGAAGTGTCTCATCCAACAGTTCTTGGGTCGAGGATCGGATCTCTCCCAACTCCTCTTGAGCCATAGTGAGACTTTCGCGATGTGCCGGTGTAGGTCCATAGGTCGAATTCCCCACTCCCGTGCGGGCAAAGCCATAGCGATTCGACAAGGTAGGTGCGGTATTCTCCCGAACTGCCCTCTTTGAAGGGCTGCCATTCAACTGACGATCCAATTCTTTCAACTCCATCAGTGTAGCGTGTAATCTACTATCCAGGTCACCTGGACGTGATCCCGCTCTGGCGAGAGCTGTCTGGAGCGCTTTGACCCGTTTCTGAGCCCTTTCTAATTCAAAGGTGATAGCCGAGCGGTCCCTCTGGAAATCCTCCAGTTCCTTCCAGAATGCAGCCACTTCTTGAGGTGAGGCCCCTTCCAGTGCACCCTCTTTCATCTTGACCACTTTGAAGGAGCGATCAGGCGCGATCTCTGTGAATTCGCCATCCACCTGTTTGACCAGACTTACCGTATAATCTCCTGGACCTACCATCAGTCCAGTAGGCTCATCCTCTGGGGCACCTACGGGTTTGTCCTCCAAACTCACTCTGCGAGTAGATGGACGCCTGAGATCCCAAGTCAATCTATGGAATCCTTTAGAATGTGGGGCTTTCAATTTGCGGATCACTCGTCCCTCTCCATCTTTAATAATAGCCCAGAGCGCGGGAGCTTCTTGCATATACTCATCATCCAGGCTGTCCCAGCCCGGAAAGGTGATGTCCTGGTCTTTATTCTTCCGTTCCTTCTCCGCTTCTTTTCTCATCTCCTTCTTGGATTTGAGACCCTCATTCAGATGATAGGTGAAGGTGGCTCCAAAAGGCGGATTCGGAGCGGTGAAATAGGCATCTCCTTGAGAACCTTTTTCACTGAAACTCAACACGGGTCGCTTGATATACCAGAGGGCATCCTTGATCGGAAAGATGACAGATTCCTTGGCCAGTTCCTCTTCGCTCACCTCACGTAGGAAAGCATAATCATCCAAGACATAGAACCCTCTTCCGAAGGAGGCGCCTACCAGGTCGTTCTCTCTGCGCTGTATGGCCAGGTCTCTGAAAGAGATCGTTGGTAATCCTCCAGTGAATTTCACCCATCGTTGTCCTGCATCCAGTGAGGTATAGATACCGAATTCGGTAGCCAGGAAGAAGAGGTTTTCGTCTTCATGATCCTGTACGATACGCCATGCGAGCAATGGAGTGGGAAGGCCCTTGCCCATATTCTTCCATGTCGCACCCTTATCCGAACTCTTGTATACAAAAGGAGAATAATCACCTGACTTATGGTCGTCCAGAATCACATAGACCGTATTCTCATCGTGGAGGTCGGCCTTGATATCATTGACAAAAGCGGTTGCTGGGACTCCTGGAAGCGCATTGACCAGGACCTTACGCCAAGTAGACCCGCCATCTTCTGTGATCTGGATGATCCCGTCATCTGTTCCGGCATATATCAATCCCGATCTCAAAGGGGATTCGGCCAAAGAAGTAATGGTATTGTAATCCGACATGGCATAGACATCCCAGGGATTATCGATACCCTGAGAACTGCCCATGATCTCCAGCGCAAATCTTTCTTCATTGCGGGTGAGGTCTTCTGAAATGGCCTCCCAGGTATCTCCTCGATTATCCGATCTCCAAACGCGTTGAGAGGCAAAGTAGAGTCGCTGCGGGTTGTGTGGACTCACCAAAATGGGAGCGTCCCAATTGAATCGCTCATGCGGAGCACCTTCTTCCGCCTGAGGTTTGATATAGACGAATTCTCCAGTAGTTCGATCGATACGACAGAGGTTCCCCTGTTGCCACTCGCTGTACATTATGTCCGGATTGCCCGGCTCCGTAGCAGGTTGATGCCCATCGCCCCAGAGAGTGATGAACCAATCGGCATTCCTGATGCCGTGGTAATTATCCGTGCGTGATGGACCACCTTGGGTGTTGTTATCCTGAGTACCTCCATAGATGAAGTAAAAGGGTTCAGAATCGTCTACAGCTACCTTGTAGAACTGCGTCAAAGGTAGATTGGCCATGAAGCGCCAGGTCTTCTCCCCATCGAAGGATTCATACAGCCCCCCATCTGAACCGACCAATCGATAGTCAGGGTCAGAGAGCTTGAAAGCCATCGCATGGTTGTCGCTGTGCTTGTGCTTCTCGTTCATCCGCACAAAGGTCTTCCCTCCATCATCAGAGACTTGTACGCGCACATCCATGAGATAGAGCTTGTCGAACTGATGCGGACTGGCATAGAGTTCTTGATAGTAATGCGGTCCTGTGGCACCGGATACCGTCTTGGACATCTCGGTCCAGGAACTGCCTCTATCTGCTGAGCGGTAGACCGCTCCACTCCTATTATCCAGTTCGATAGCTGCATAGAGCACATCCGGATCCTGCGGTGAGATGGCAAGCCCGATCTTTCCAAGATTGCTCGATGGAAGTCCAGAAGTGAGCTTTTCCCAGGTCATTCCTCCATCGGTACTTCGGTGCAGTCCTGAGCCGGGCCCTCCGCCCATGTATGCGGCTACCGTACGGTGTCTATCCCATGTAGCGGCATAGAGCACCATGGGATCGCGCGGGTCGATGACCAGATCGGTGACTCCGGTCCATTGATCATCACCGAGAGTCCGTTCCCAACTCTCTCCTCCATCAGAAGATACATAGAGTCCGCGCTCACCGCCCTTGCTCCATAGGGGGCCTTGAGCAGCTACCCATATCTTATCGGAGTTATCTGGATGGATGATGATCTTGGAGATGTGCTCACTCTTAGCGAGGCCCATGTTCTTCCAAGATGAACCTCCATCAGTACTGCGATAGATGCCATCACCAAAACTCACGTGTCTTCCACCTACATTCTCTCCCGTACCTACCCAAACCGTATGTGGATTGCTAGGGTCGATGGTCACACATCCGGTGGAATACACAGATTGCGAATCGAAAATGGGTTTCCATGTGGTGCCATGATTCTCGGTCTTCCAAACCCCTCCTGAACCTACAGCGATATACCACGTGCTTTCATCTTCGGGATGGATAGCGATATCAGCGATACGGCCAGACATGAATGCAGGTCCGATGGAGCGGAACTTGATATCTGAAAAGGTGCTGTCCTGGAAGAAGCCTTTGCTCTCTGGAGACTCTGCCTCACTTTTTTTCTTCTGAGCAGAAAGTGTCTGAATGCTGAAGGTCATTACAAGAATGAGGGCATAGACAGGAAGGAATCGTAATCGTATCATCTGTGGAGTTTTCGTTTGCTGTTCAAGGATAAGAAAACCGTCTCGACTCCTGTATCCAATGGTACGAGTGGCATCGGTACCATATTAAGAAGAACATGCTCTGAGGTCGGGACCGAAGACCTCGATCATGGGGAGAAGCTTTCCCAGCGAGGGCTTTCAGGTAATTATAAACCTCTGACATTCAGGTAGATGTAAAGTGGCACAAATATGACTTGGACATGGATATTAACCTTAATAATCACATACCATGTCTGGAATAGTAAAAGTCATTCTCGCAATCATCCTCCCACCACTTGCCGTTGCTCTCGAGCATGGAGCAGGTAAAAAATTGGCCGTGAACATCATTCTGACCCTATTGGGATGGATTCCTGGTGTCATCCACGCCATCTTCTTCACCTGAGAGTCTTAACAGATAAGGTGCGGCCTATGCTGGGCGTATCTTAAAGATTCTGTTCGGAGAAGGTATCACCCTGCCGGATATCTCCGGTCTGATAGCCCTTTTGGAACCAGCGCATACGCTGTTCTGATGTGCCGTGGGTGAAGCTATCCGGCACCACATATCCGCGAGCCTGCTTCTGGATGCGATCATCTCCGATGGCATTGGCAGCATTCATTGCTTCTTGGATATCACCCCCTTCCAGGTAGCCTGCCTTTTCCACATGATGCGCCCAGACACCTGCCAGAAAATCGGCTTGAAGCTCTAAACGCACACTGAGTTGATTGTACTCGCGTTCGGGAATCCTTCCTTTCTGCGATTGTACCTGACGCGTATATCCCAACAGATTCTGGATATGATGTGCCACCTCATGGGCCACCACATAGGCCATGGCAAAATCACCCGGTGCTCCGAATCGCTCTGATAGGTCCCTGTAGAAACTGAGGTCTATATAAAGTTGCTGATCGGCCGGACAGTAGAAAGGACCAGTAGCGGAACTGGCAAATCCGCATGCACTCTGCACCTGGCCATCGAATAAGACAAGTGTTGGTTCTTGATACGGCCTGCCGGTAGCATCGGGATACAATTTGTTCCACACGTCCTCGGTGTCCTTGAGTACTACTTTGACGAATTGGGCCAGTTCATCATCAGCTCGTTCTTGACCTGGAGTCTGCCTATATTCAGTGGAAGGAGCTTGTTGTGTCTGCTGCTGAAGCAGCATGGTAGGATCTCCTCCGAGTAGGATGACGATCAGTATGATGATCAATCCTCCACATCCCAATCCCCCTCCCATGCGTCCACCTGGAATGCGCATGCCGCCCCCACTTCCTCTTCGGTCCTGTACGTTACGTGAAGCCTGTCTACCTCGCCATTTCATAGTCTAAAATATTAGGGTCGTGGCAAGATATGGATTCGATTCAAAATCCTATGACGGCCGACATCAACTGTCAGCGGTGAGTATGTCGACCCCTTATCGCGTCCTGACGATCTGATAGCGACCGAGTGCATCGGCCTGTTGGACGGTCAGATAGTAGATGCCTGCAGGTAGTTCTGCATTATCGAAAGTCATGAACTCCTCCGTATTAAGCCCCGACAGAAATCGTTCATCTACCAATCTTCCCATGGCATCGTGAATCATGACATTCATCTGTCCTCCGCATTGAGAACGGATGCGTGCATTGAAGATATCCCGGTGCGGATTGGGATAGATGGATACATCGAAACACGCATCGGGCGTTTGGAATTCGGTGATATCGGTCACCACTCCTTCTACTCCGATCTTGAGCTCAGAGAAGCCTGCACAGAAAGGAGCACCATGGGTGCTTTCTACTGTCAAGAGCACATATCTCGCTTGTTCTGAATTGAAATCGGTCAGCACATCCCCTTCGTAGATGCTTGTACCATCAGCTGCCGGAACATTGAAGGTTCCCAGATTGGACCAGTTCTGTCCATCTTCCGAATAATCCACATGCAGTGCATCTACTCCACGAGGGAGGTTATCCGGGTCATTGTGATTCCAAATGCTCAATTCACCTAACAGGTATTGATGTCCGAGGTCGTACTGTATCCAATGGGTCTCTCCATAATCCGTAATGGGATTGGGTGAGACCTCGCAACTCACCCAGCCATCGAACCAAGTGGTGTTGTGCCTATCGGGATAGCATTGCGCATGGAAGCTGGCGCTGATGATGAGAACGGTGATGATCGCTGATATCCTCATGGTCTTAGAGATTTAGGAATCCGATGGGTAGATCGGGTGAAGTAGTGTCATAGAAATTCTGAAGGGTCGGGAATATCTCATCCAGTTGTGAGCCGCTCACTCCGAACCAACTGCCTAATTCGGCCATGTACTCCGTTGCAGCTGTGGTAGGTATGAGCACACCATCACTCAGATCGAGAGGATTACCGAATCCCAATTCCAAGGACGGATAGGTGCCGTATAATCGGCCTCCGTTCAGATTGGCACCCCCCATCACCATCATATTACCTCCCCAAGCGTGGTCGGTCCCATTCCCATTAGAGGTAAGGGTACGAGCGAAATCAGAGATGGTGAAAGTGGTCACGCAGTCCTGCACGCTCAATTCTTCCAAGGCTGCATTCAGATCTCCCAGTGCCGTACTGACCTCGGCCAGCATTCCAGCCTGGTTCTCCAATACCTCATCGTGATGGTCCCAACCTCCGAAATTGACAAAGAAGATCTGGCGTTGGAAACCGAGCGTCTCTCTGGCCGCGATGGTCTTGGCGATCATCTGGAAAGCCTCAGAAAGTTCGCCCGTTCCGAATTGATGCTGGAAATCGGGTACCGCATCGATGGCGCT
>JABDLZ010000291.1 GCA_013001705.1 Flavobacteriales bacterium | reverse complement strand
GACAGGTACCACTTCAAGTTCACTGATGGGCCGAACGTATTCACTCGTACAAAGAGCAGTTATGGAGTCTTCCTCTATGATGTACCGGGCTTACAGCTGAATAAGACCTATAGTGTGACGGTGCAGGTGAGAGTGGATGGCCAATGGTCGGCTCCAGGTCCTGCCTGTGATATTATCATGGCCGGTCAACCGGATGCGACCGAGGTTCAGAATACATACTGCAATGGGACATACACCATAGATGCACCGAACTATATCCTTGCAGAATATATCTACGCTGCTACACAGTACGAGTGGCGATTTGTTCCACTAGGAGCTGGGCCCACACAGACTGACATGACCAATGGACTAGCCCTCTATTTCCATACCACGGACCTAGAGCTGCAGGAAGGTGAGATGTATGATGTCGCGGTACGGGCATATGCCGGAGGTCTGTGGGGAGACTTTGCGAGCACCTGCCCGATCACTATGACCGGTGCACCGGCCATCGAAGGAGATTCGGAAGTGGTCACCAAGCTCTTGGCCTCAGAGGAGTCACAGTTGCAGATATTCCCAAATCCAAATAATGGTTCTCAAGTCAGGATCGATCTGGAGCTCGGTCAGGAAGTAATGGATGTGGTCCATTATCGAGTGATGGATATCACAGGACAACTGGTCCATAGCGGGTTAAGCTCTCTCAAAGGAAGTATCCTGACCGAGGTCATCGATTTCGAGAATGCGCTACCGCCAGGTATTTATCTCCTACAAGCAGAGGTCGATGGGCTGCTTTACACGAGCAGATTTGCGGTCGAATAACAAAGACCGATACCATTTGGATGTGATGCTGAAATAGGCAAACAACAGTGATAAGAAATACGGACCGATAAGAGGGGCTCTGCAATGTTCAGAGCCCCCTCTTTGTTCTATTGCGCTCGGAGGGTCCTTGGACTAGCTTTGTATAAGGTGTGAATCTGATGTTCAATCGGGCAGCACCAGACCATTGACCAGACATGTTGCGTGAAGTAGGTATCGAGCTGAGACGTCAGGCATTCTATTGCCTGTTCCTGTGTTTGGTGCCTTCTATCATCCACTCCCAGATCATTCCAGAATGTAGTTCCGCGGTCGAATTGACGCCCGTCTTGATGGATGAGACAGTTTGGTCCATCCATTCTGGAGATGCTGTTGAATCCGTAGAAGCATGCACAGGAGAAGCTGATGATGATCGGTGGTTCAAATTTGACGCTGCCTCTGAGAATGATGTGATCGAAGCATGGGACCAAAGCACAGGTACGGATCTGGTCATAGAATGGGCATCCAGTTGTGATGATTCAGCCTTGAGTACATGTTTTGATAATTATCCCAGTGGGGAGATCGAACGGGCCCTTCCTGGAAATCTGCAGATAGGGCAGACTTATTTCTTCCGTGTCCATTCCAAAGAAGCCGGAGTACAGCCTGACTTTTCTGTCCGCGTACGGACTTTTATGGATGGAGGTCTGAACCCCAATTACTGCGATGTTATAGACTATCAATTATCGAATAGCATCTATGCACTCCGCGATGACCTAGGTCAATTGTATACAGGAGCATCGGTAGGAGTCAATGGCTATCGATTCAGATTCACCCATGTGGCTTCTGGTGCACAATTCGAATATGCTCACCCGAGTCTATTACCATATATACAGCTAGTGAATGTAGGTGGGCTTCAGCATGGGGAAGAGTATATGGTGGCCGTTCAACATCGGGTCCAGCTACAGGCTAATGCTACGCTGATGAATGTCTGGAGCCCATTCGGCTCGGAGTGTCCGATCGGATTGGATTCCGTTCTCCCGACCACCCAATTGATTCCCTCATTATGTCCCTCCATGCAGGATTTGGACTTCGAATCATGGATAGGAGCATCCAGTATCATCGGGGCTGATCAGTATCGATTCCGCTTTGAACGTGAAGGAGAAGTGCTCTATCGAACCACTCCCAGTTACGGATTCAGTCTATCTGACCTGGGAACAGGAGCTTCAGGTCTGAAATACGGGTCGGCTGTGTATGATGTGACCGTGGAGATGAAGTTCGATAACGAGTGGTCAGCCAGTGGAGAAGTTTGTCAGATAGCCATGGTGTCCCAGCCTCATGCTACACGAGTTCTTCCCACACATTGTGGGTCGAGTTACGATTTTCCTGCCCCGAATTTCCTGCTGTCCGAGTACGTATATGGAGCAACGGCCTATGAATTCAGGTTCAAAAGGACCGATGGTCCTTCAGGGTACATCTATGAATTGACCGCTGGACCAGCATTGCCCTTCCATCTTGCCTCAAATTTCTTCTCATCCGGAGATTACATCGTGGATGTGCGCGCATTTGCAGGAGGAGTATGGGGAGATTTCGGAAGCGCGTGTTCGATCTACATCGATGCAGGTCCGATCATAGATGCACATGACGGAGCAGATGATCTTAAAATATCTGGACCGTCTGCAGATATTCTCTGGAAACGAATGGACAGGACCGAGGTCCAATTCACCTCATTGGAAGAGACTCACCAATACACTCATTTCCAGCTCTGGTCAGCAAATGGGCTCCTGATCGAAGAAGGCGCGCTGCGGGAGCAGGATCAGTGCTATATAGCGTCCTTCGAGACTATCCCTACATCTGGTCCCTTTATCCTCATACTATGGGGAAATACCTTCACTTCTCAGGTCATTTACCTCAGGTGAAAACCTATACCTTCACGTAAAACAGCAGACGTGGATAAAGTACTGGTAGCCAATAGGGGAGAGATCGCCCTGAGGATCATTCGCACTTTGAAGGAGATGAGCATAGCCTCGGTGGCTATATATTCTGAAGCCGATAGGGATGCCCCTTTCGTGCAAGCCGCAGATGAGGCCGTATGTGTAGGTCCACCTCCGAGTTCGGAGTCTTACCTGCAAGTGGAGAAGATCATTTCCCTTGCTCGAGAACTGTCTGTCGATGGCATACATCCTGGCTATGGATTCCTCTCTGAGAATGCGGATTTCTCCCGAGCCGTTACAGAGGCTGGAATGACCTTTATCGGGCCATCGCCTGAGAGTATAGAAGTGATGGGGTCCAAGTTGGCTGCCAAGGAAACGGTAGCCCGCTATGATATCCCCATGGTACCCGGTACCGATAAGGCATTGGACGATGTAGAAGAAGGTCTTCGTATTTCCAAAGAGATCGGTTTTCCCGTCCTGATCAAAGCCTCTGCCGGAGGTGGAGGAAAGGGAATGCGGATCGTAGAGCGTGCAGAAGACTTCAAAGAACAGCTGGAACGCGCCATCTCAGAGGCTCAGTCCTCTTTTGGTGACGGATCGGTATTCATCGAACGGTACGTGACAAGACCTAGACATATCGAGATACAGGTGCTGGCCGATACACACGGTAATGTGGTCCATCTCTTCGAAAGGGAATGCTCGGTGCAGCGAAGACACCAGAAAGTCGTGGAAGAAGCACCGTCAGCCGTTCTGGACGATGCACTGAGAGAAGAAATGGGTAAAGCGGCAGTCGATGTAGCAAGGTCCTGTGACTACGTGGGAGCTGGAACCGTGGAATTCTTGCTGGATGATCAACGCAATTTCTACTTCTTGGAAATGAACACCCGACTCCAGGTCGAGCACCCGGTCACCGAGTTGATCACCGGAGTGGACCTGGTCAGAGAACAGATTCTTATCGCACGAGGAGAAGAACTCTCATTCGACCAATCCGACCTGTCCATCAACGGGCATGCAATCGAACTACGGGTCTATGCTGAGGATCCTGACAATGACTTCCTACCTGATATCGGCAAGCTGAAAATATACAGGCCTCCGGCAGGTCCGGGAGTGCGCGTAGATGATGGGTTCAGAGAGGGGATGTCCATCCCGGTCTATTATGACCCCATGATCTCCAAGTTATGTGTCCATGCCAAGGACAGGGAAACGGCCATGGACCGCATGATCCGCGTGATAGATGAGTATACGATTGTGGGGATCAAGAATACTCTGGCATTCGGCTCATTCGTGATGAAACATCCTGCATTTCGTACCGGGGAGTTCGACACGGGATTCGTCAAAGAACATTTCACTCAGGAACTGGATCGCCCTACAGAGGATGCTAAGAAGCTGCAGATAGGAGCTATCGTGGCAAGCCATTTGTTATCTGATAGTACGTCAAATCCCCAGCCTAAGAGGCAAAAAGGAGTATCCAAATGGAAAAAGAATCGTACAACAGTCTGAGGTAGCTGACGTTCCAATAACAGAGCTTGAATACCGTATTCCGACATATCATTCTCTCTTTGATCCTAGTAGGTTCAGGATGGCATCTTACGGCTCAAGAGGATTCTGTGAATGTGCATGAGGTATTGATCATAGAGGACGATACGATTCCGGTGGTCAATCTAGGGGCATTCGAATATTCAGAACTCTCATTGACACCCCGTCAGAAGCGTAAATATCAAAGAAGGTATGGCAAGATCAGACGGAAAGTGATACGGGCCTATCCCTATGCCAAGGTCACCCGGGAGCTATTGGAGAACTACGATGAAGAACTCGCTAAACTGGAGTCGGAGAAGGAGAAGAAATTCTATCTGGATATAGCAGAAGAAGAGCTGAAGGCAGAATTCGAGGGAGAGATCCGGAATCTGACAGTCAGTGAAGGAAAGATCCTCATAAAATTGATCGACAGGGAGACCGGGGATACTTCCTATGAATTGATCAAGCGCCTCAAGGGTGGATTCACTGCATTCATGTATCAATCCATTGCACGGATCTTCGGTTCTAATCTCAAATCCCAGTACGATGCCGAGGGAGATGATAGCATCATAGAAGAGATCGTACAGCAGATAGAGAGAGGCGAGATCTACGTACCACCTCGAGAAGCCGTCACCACCAAGGCACAGAAACGCCTCAAACGCAAGGAGCGTAGGCTCAAACGAAAAGCTGCCAAAGCGGCTGACGATGTCGTGGAGAACCAATAAGGGCTTGCCCCCTTTCTTATATTTGGCCGACCTGACCCGGAGGCCTTTTGACATCACTCATCATCATATTCATCGTCTGTACGCTGGCCATCCTTCACACCTATGTCCTGTATCCCAAGTATCTGGACACAAGACATGTTGAATCTTCTCGGTCCACTTCGGAAGTACAGCCTATCCCGGTCGATGTGGTCATCGCTGCATATAATGAGGAGCAAGTGATCGATGAGAAGATCCGGTCGATATTGGCATCGGACTATCCCAAAGACAAGTTGCGCATCCTGGTCGGTTCTGATGGTTCCGATGACCGTACCGATGACATCGTGCGGTCATTCACAGCGCAAGGCCTACCTGTAAAGCTCCATGCCTTTGAGCGGGCAGGAAAGACCGAGACCATCAATTCCCTCATGCAGAAGACGCAGGCAGAGGTCACCATACTCACAGATGCTAATGTGCTCTTCACTCCTCAGACGGTCCGTGCTCTGATAGCCGCATTCCGTGATGAGCAAGTAGGGCTAGTAGGAGCTGATATTCGTGCCAAGCGGGTGGATGATGATGGTATTACCGTGCAGGAGAATGAATACCTGGAGAGGGAGAAACGCATGAAGTGGAAAGAAGGCAAACTCTGGGGCACCATGATGGGAGCCTTTGGAGGTTGCTATGCGATACGCACTTCGCTCTATAGAACCGTACCTCCTCATTTCCTAGTGGATGATTTCCATATTACAATGAATGTCATCGAGCAAGGATATGATGCGGTTTTGGAGAAAGAAGCCATCTGCTATGAGGATATCTCATCCAAACTCAGCGAAGAATTCAGGAGAAAGGTCAGGATGTCTATCGGGAACTTTCAGAACCTGAGATTCTTCTCACACTTCTTGTTCCACAAGCGGAGAGGTCTATCGTTCAGTTTCATTTCCCACAAGGTCCTACGATGGCTGACCCCTATCTTCTTAGTGGTCAGTTTGGTGACTTCGGGCCTGCTCATGGATGATTCCAGATTCTGGACGGTCATTTTCTATATTCAGTTCACCATCATCTGTATTCCGTTGATGGAAATGACCTTTGATGCATTCGGCATACGATCCAGGTTGATGCGATTCATATCTTACTTTGTGAGTATGAATCTGGCCTTGATGATCGGCATGTTCAAATCATTGAAACGCGTAGAGAAGGCCACATGGAAACCGACCGAACGAAATCTATGAGAGGAGCGTCCATCTTGGTATTGTGTCTGCTGCAGATCTTCGCTATCGGACAGCATCGCTCGATCCTGATCCATGATGGAAATGGAGTCTGTGAGCCCAGCATTGCCATCGACCCGTCCGATACCGATCGCATGGTGGCAGGCATGGTGCTTGATCGTGTCGCACATTCTAAGGATGGTGGAGAGAACTGGAGCGTAGAGCGTCTGACCTCTCCGTATGGAGTCTGGGGTGACCCGGTGATCGATGTGGATCATGAGGGGCGTTTCTATTATTTCCACCTATCCAATCCTCCCAAGGGAGAGTGGATAGATAGAATAGTTTGCCAATGGAGCGAAGATGGAGGAGAGAACTGGACCAAGGGTTCCTTTGCCGGTCTCAATGGCTCGAAGGATCAAGACAAGCACTGGTCGGTCATCGATCCGGAAAATGGTCATATCCATATCACCTGGACTGAATTCGATGCTTACGGCAGCAAGGATACTACCTGTAAGTCTCGCATACGCTACGCCCGTAGCGAAGACCGAGGATTCACCTGGACTCCCGCTCAGACCATCTCTACCGTATCAGGCAATTGCTTGGATGACGATGAGACTACAGAAGGAGCTGTTCCGGCCTTGGGTCCTTCTGGAGAACTATATGTCGCATGGGCAGGTCCAGAGGGATTGGTGTTCTCTTCCTCTTCGGATGGAGGAGAGTCATGGACCGATGAGGTCAGTGTGGACCCCATGCCCGGTGGATGGAACATGGATATCCCAGGTATCTATAGGGCCAACGGTCTTCCCATCACCCGATGCGACCGGAGCGATGGTCCCCATCGAGGACGTATCTACGTCAACTGGGCCGATCAACGGAATGGGGAAGATGATACCGATATCTGGTTGAGCTATTCCGATGATCGAGGCAAGACCTGGACACATCCTGCACGAGTAGATTCCGATACGGGGAATGCTCACCAGTTCTTCACGTGGATGGATATCGACCAGACCAATGGGAATCTCTACTTCACCTTCTATGACCGAAGGCACTTTGCCGATTCAGATTCCACGTCCATCTACATGGCTATGAGCACAGATGGGGGAGAGAGGATCTATGACTTTCCACTGGAATCCAGAGAATTGGCCTTTGTACCCAATTCGAATATCTTCTTCGGAGATTACACCAATGTAGCGGCACACGATGATGTTGTGCGGCCCATTTGGACACGCTTAGATGACAAGAATCTAAGTGTCTGGACCAGTATAGTGGATATAGATCGTCCAAGGGTTGGACTCTACCGCTGGGTCATCGAGGCGGAGGTCAAGCCGAAGAAAGAATATTGCTTGATGCTGACCGGGCCGTCCACTGAGGAGGTACTTAGGAAAGGGAGATCTCCGAAGGCGCAATTGGAACTCCATCATCTCCTAGACCTCGATGCATATCCAAAAGGTGTCTACACGTTGGAGCTCAAACAAGGAAAGAAGACACTTTGGAAACGAACGATGGAGAAGCATGGGGAAACTGAGTGATAAACCGGCTATCGCTGACCTTGTGGCCATCTGCGCTGCCAGAGGCTTGAAGCGAGTCATCATCAGCCCGGGTTCGAGAAATGCACCCTTATCTATTTCCTTCTTAGGTCATGGAGGATTCGATGTGCAGGTCATCGGGGATGAGCGTTCAGCAGGCTTTATAGCCTTGGGCATGTCCCAGTCCGATCATAAGCCGACTATCTTGGTCTGTACTTCGGGATCGGCCTTGCTCAACTATCTACCGGCTGTGTCAGAGGCCTATTATCAACGCATTCCCCTTCTCATTCTTTCTGCCGATCGACCTGAAGAATGGGTCGACCAGATGGAAGGCCAGACCATGCGCCAGCGCGGCAGCATGAGCAATTTCGTCAATCGCGAATTCCATCTACCTCAAGAGGCAGGTTCAGCGGATAGACAGTGGTATTCCGCTCGGCTGGTAAATGATGCCATAACAGCTACTCATTGGCCCAAATGCGGTCCGGTCCATGTGAATATCCCTTTGAAAGAACCCCTCTATGGACAAATAGAAGCGAGTCCTGAGCCCAAGATCATCCATCCTTCGATCAGCACTCCCGGTCTACCGAGCAACTATGACAAGCTTAAAGGAGAAGTATCCGAAGCTCAGAAAGTGATGGTGATTCTGGGACTCGATAAGACACAGAGTGTTTCAGCCGATACATTGGCCAGACTCGCGAAGAAAGGTGTCGTCATTCTCAATGAGACCAGTTCGAATAGCGCTTCTCCTCAAGCGCTCTCTTGGATCGATCGTACCATCGCTGCTATCCCAGAGTCAGAGCGGCAGGCTTTCGTTCCCGATCTGCTCATCACGGCCGGGGGACCCCTGGTAAGTAAACGCATAAAGACCTGGCTTCGCAATGAGAAGATCGCAGCACACTGGCATGTGGATGAGGTAGAGGCTGAGAAGGACCTTTTTCAATCCTTGACCTGTTCTATCTATTGCGCTGAAGGACCTTTGTTGGAGGCATTCGCTTCAGATCTACCTGAATCGGATCCCACATATCTCCATCGCTGGGAGGAACTACATAAAAAAGTCCTTCATTCACACGATGACTTCTTATCCCAGGCCCCATTCAGTGATTTGAAGGCCTATCAGACCATTCTGGAGATGATTCCTTCCGATAGTATCGTACAGATGGCCAATAGCGCTGCTGTCAGGTATGTACAACTCTTCCCGAATCGTCCGGATATCACCTATTACGGCAATAGGGGTGTGAGTGGGATAGAAGGATGTACGAGCACGGCAATGGGTCTGAGCACGCAAGTGGAACGTCCGGTCTTTCTTCTCAGTGGGGATATGGCTTTCAGGTATGATGGGAATGCCTTCTGGAATGATTTGAGACCGAAGAATCTGAAATGCATCGTCATCAACAATCACGGGGGTGGGATATTCCGCATCATTCCTGGGCCGGATAGTACCGATCATCTCGACCGCGCATTTGAAGCCCATCAAGAGAATTCTGCCGAGAAGATGGCACGGATGTATGATCTGGAATATCGCGTGGTGAGCGATGAACCGGAATTGAAGAGCGGCATGGACTGGTTGATCGCATCGCAAGGACCAGCCATCTTGGAGGTATTCACCCCGAGAGAGAAGAATGCCGACATCCTGAGGGAGTATTTCGAATTCTTAGGACAATGATTCGATCGAGCACTGTCGTACAACCCAAGCTTGAACTTTTACCCTTTGACTATAGGCAGGGCCTATTCCTGATCGGCAGCTGCTTCACAGAATACATCGGTGAACGGCTGTCCAATGCCGGGCTATCTGTCCATATGAATCCGATGGGCATCACGTATAACCCGCTTTCCATAAAGAAGAGCTTCGAATACCTGGCAGGTGAGCATTCCTTACAAGATGCTGACTTCCAGCAGCGGGACGATGTACATTTCCATTGGGATTTCCATTCAAGGTTTTCAAAGCTCGATCGGGAGCCGCTGAAGAAGGAGTGTCAAGAATCCATCGTCCAAGCCAAAAGATCAATAGAGAATTCCAGCTTGGTCATCGTATCGCTAGGTACGGCATGGATCTATGAACTGGAAGCTGACGCTCAGGTGGTCAACAATTGCCATAAGATGCCCAATGACCTTTTCAATAAAAGACTCCTGTCGTATAACGAGCTCGTGAGTGCCTTGAGTGATATTCTGGACTTATTGAAGCTCCTGAGTCCAGAGGTCCGAGTGCTCTTCACATTAAGTCCGGTCAGACACTGGAAAGATGGGGCAGAACAGAACAGCTTGTCCAAGGCGCTCTTACGGTCGTCCATAGGTGCGGTGACGAGAAAGGAGCAGGCACTCTATTTTCCATCCTATGAGATCATGATGGATGAGTTGCGGGACTACCGATACTATGCTTCTGATCTCATACATCCGTCAGAAATAGCCCAGGAGATCATTTGGGAACGGTTCAAAGAATCCATTTTCACGAACAAAAGTTTGGATTATATCCAAGCGGTGGAGGCCTATCAGAAAATGAAAAGCCATCGACCGATCTTGCCTGATTCACAGGGCGCTAGGGCATTCGCAGAGAAGCTCAAAGAGACCAAGAGATCCATCCTTCATACTTATCCCGATTCACCCTTCCAAGGGTAGATAGGACATCGGGTCGGGGCAATTCTTCGCGTAATAATCCCAATCCTTCGCACTGCAGACTCCTGGATAATCCACCGCATCGCTATCCAATTCTCTGATGAGCTGGAAATGTAGATGAGGCGGCCAGCCGCCATTCTCCCGCTCATTGCCCAAGTATGCGATCAGCGCTCCTTTCTCGATCTCCGTCCCTACTGGGTGAATGCTCAATGACGAAATACTCAGATGGCCATACAAAGCAAGGATGATTTCCTTTCCTACCCGATGTTTTATGATCAGTGTGGGTCCATAATCCGCATCTCCGGCATTAAGGTGCGAGACCACCAGCGTTCCGCTCCAAGGGGCGTAAATCGGAGTGTCCGCAGGTGCCCATACGTCCACTCCCAAATGGATGTTCCTTTCGTTCTCTGCTTCAGAGTAGTTCTCAGAACGGCTGTAGATATCCCTTCGTTCGCCATAGCCCCCATAACGGATATTCCCATTGAATATGTAGCGGCTCAGTGCAGCATTGTCGTGCGCATCGACATTGTGACGCTTCAAATTCTGACTACTGAGATCGAGTGCTTCCCAGCCCTGATGAGCCGATTCCGGACCGAGGAGGTCGTATAATCCCTGAGATACAGACATAGGCCAAATCTAATCCATAGAACACGCGTACCTTCAAGCACTCTTGTCCAATTATTGTGGAATTACTGGAATTCACATCCTCAGGTATCTATTGCGAAAAGGCTGATGTATACATCGACCCTTGGCGCAAGGTGCCCAAGGCCTTGATCACCCACGGGCATGCGGATCATGCACGTTCTGGTATGGGCTCCTATCTGGCGAGTGAGGCCGCTCTACCTGTTATGCGTCATCGCCTCGGGACGATAGACGCACAAGGAATTCCCTACGGGAGGGAGATTTGTATTAACGGGGTGAAATTCTCTTTTCACCCGGCCGGGCACCTGATAGGCTCATCGCAGATTCGTGTGGAACACAAAGGGGAGGTGTGGGTAGCCTCAGGAGACTACAAGGTGGAGAATGACGGTATCACCGAAGCATTCGAGCCTGTGCCTTGCCACACCTTCATCACAGAATGCACTTTCGGACTACCGGTATTCGACTGGAGACCGCAAGCAGAGGTCTTTGAAGAGATCCATGCATGGTGGCGCAAGAATCAAGAGCAAGGGAAAGTGTCGGTCTTGGTAGCCTATTCCTTGGGCAAAGCACAGCGGGTCATCCACAATCTGGATGGGTCGATCGGACCTATACTCACTCATGGGGCTGTGGAGAATATCAATGAAGTGCTCAGAGCGCAAGGAATCGATCTACAGGATACCCGAAGAGTGACACCGGAGATCACCAAGGAAGAAATGAAAGGCGCACTGGTCATCGGTCCGAGCAGTATCCTCGGTAATCCGTGGTTAAGGAAATTCAGTCCCTTTGAGACGGCCATGGTAAGTGGTTGGATGGCCATGAGAGGGAACCGCAGGCGTAGAGCTCTCGATCGTGGTTTCGTTCTCAGCGACCATGCCGACTGGAAAGGTCTCAATCAGACCATTGAGTCGCTCGGCTGTGAACGGGTCATCACCACGCATGGGTATTCTGAGATCTATGCGAGATATCTGAGAGAAAGAGGGCTGCAGGCACAAGTGGAGAGTACGGAGTATGAGGGAGATCAGATCAATGAGAACGAGGGGTCATGAAGGACTTTGCACGTTGCATCAGAGCCATCGATGAGAGCAATAAGACCACTGTGAAGGTGGAGGCGCTCAAGCGATACTTCGATACAGCCAGCGATTCGGACAAGCTCTGGTGTGTGGCCTTGCTTTCACATAGAAGACCCAAGCGACCCGTCACCACGACCCAATTGAGAGAATGGGCGGCCGAAGAGTCAGGGATTGCTCTCTGGTTGTTCGAAGAGAGCTACCATATCGTAGGCGATCTGGCAGAGACCATAGCCTTGCTCACGGCCGGAGCTGAGAGGGACGACACCGAATCCAGAAGCCTGACAGAAATAGTTCAGTTGATCATCGATCTGAAGGGGAAGGAAAAGGAGGATCAACGTCAGGTCATTACGGATATCTGGCGCTCGATGGAAGCGTTCGAGTGTTTTGTCTTCAATAAGATCCTTACAGGAAGTTTCCGTATCGGTGTATCTCAGAAACTCATGACCAAGGCCTTGGCACAAAGCCTTGATAAGGAAGAATCACATATCGCACATCGTCTGATGGGAAATTGGACCCCGGAGAGCACAGATTTCGAGAGTCTCCTTCTCACTGATGATGGCCTTGTAGATGCCAGTAGACCCTATCCCTTCTATCTGGCCTATCAGTTGGAGAGCGGTCCCGAATCCCTCGGAGCCATAGAAGAATGGTCGGTAGAGTGGAAATGGGACGGCATACGCGGACAGATTATCCATCGAAAAGGAGAGGTGTTCATTTGGTCCCGAGGAGAAGAATTGGTCACCGATCGCTATCCGGAACTCAAGCAAATGGCAGCCCGATTGCCAAAAGGATGTGTCTTGGATGGGGAGATCCTCCCGTACATGGATGGTAGCCCCTTGGATTTCTCTTTGCTTCAGAAACGCATTGGTAGAAAGACAGTCAGTAAAAAACTCCTCGAGGAAGTTCCAGTCGTATTCATGGCCTACGACCTTCTCGAGATGGATGGTAAGGACCTCCGCTTAGAACCCTTCGAGCTCCGGAGACAACGCTTGGAAGAAATCGCTGATGCCGACATTCCCTCATTGATCATCTCACCTCAAGTGCAAGCAGGGACATGGGGAGAACTCGCACAGATCCGCGAAGAGAGTCGTAGCCGTAAGGTGGAGGGATTCATGCTGAAAAAGAAATCGGGGACATATCATACGGGACGGGTCAAAGGCGAGATGTGGAAGTGGAAGGTAGAACCGTATACCATCGATGCCGTGCTGACCTATGCCATGCGAGGTCATGGTAGACGAGCTACGCTTTACACAGATTACACTTTCGGTCTTTGGGATGGGGACAAACTGGTCACCTTTGCCAAGGCCTACTCCGGATTGACCGATGAAGAATTCCGCGCGGTGGACCAATTCATCCGTAAGAATACCGTCAATCGATTCGGCCCGGTACGTGAGGTCCATCCTGAATTGGTCTTCGAGATTGCCTTCGAAGGTCTGAGTGAAAGTAGCCGTCATAAGAGCGGTGTCGCCACCCGTTTTCCGCGCATCAAGCGCTGGCGTAAAGACAAAACGGCATCGGAAGCCAACTCGCTATCAGATCTCAAATCATTGATACTCAGTTAGGTGGTCTGAGTCAGTCAAGATTTTCTGACGCAAACATTAGGGGTATAGGGGGTAGTAGAATAAAGCCTCCGATTACCACCTAGGGGTAATGGTATTCCCACACGCCTGCCATAGATTTGGTGGTACCGACCAGCTATTCAACGCTTAGAAATAAAAAGAGAATGACCAACGCTGGACAAGACCAATTGTTCAACACCATGGACCCTTGAAATGAAAGACAATGTTCTTCTGCACGATCAGAGCTATGAATGGTTCGAAGAAAAGAACTGAAGATCGGTCCAATGAAAAGTCGCGGGGAGTGTCCATCTGGCGCCCCGCGACTCTTTCATACTTATCCTGATTCAAATGACTTTATTCGATCATTTATAAACTAAATAACAACCCATGGGAACAATGACCAAGAATAGCGGAACACTGGTCTCCGCAGACGAAGCAGCCAAGATGTTGCAGGACTACCTCACTACACACGGAATCGACCCCAACAAACCACCTGCAGGTGTGTGGTGGGCCACTTTCTTCGGAATCGATAAGATGAAAGCACTCATTACTGAGATCGACAAATACAATGGAGGCGATAAGCCCAATGGAGATATCATAGGAGTGAGATGCTACAAATGTGAATCCGAGGATAGCGGAACTCCTGGTGAGAGTGTCCTGCTGATTCCGGTGACCGAGAAAGAGGGAAAGAAAGAAGATATCTATCCTATCGCTACTGAGAAGAGCATTACGCAGTTCACCCCGAATCTCATACTCGAAAGAGGAGTGTTCTGCCCACCGCTCTGTGGTGGCTGATCATTTACGGTATTGAACGACTGAAGGGCATCCGATCGGATGCCCTTTCTTTGTATATAATGGGATTGTTCTTCGATTATCCGGCCTTCAGTTTCTATGTCATGCTCAGCGCTGTAGCCTTGTCCGTACTTATGGGGCTCATATTCAGTGCTTGGAAGAAGGACATTACCCGGCTTGTGTTCATTTTTGTTTCCATCGATCTGGGCTTCTCTCTTCTGGAGGATGCCTTTAGTTCCTTGACGGAGACGAGTATTATTTGGGTGCATAATACCTACTTCATTGCGGAGATTATTTGTGTCACTTTGATTTTTGCTCAGATCATTCAACGCTACAGAACATATATTCTTGGTGTTGGTTCCGCAGCTCTTTTTCTCTTATTCTTAGAATTGTTCTTGAATGGATCATGGTTGTCTCCGACTCCATTAGCCGGTCTGATTTTTTCATTGATTATGATTCTTTTATCAGTTTGGGGTTTCTACCTACTATTCGTTGAAGAAGAAGACGCGGATATGCTGACCAACCCTTCCTTCTGGGTGCTCTGTGGCATCCTGCTCTACAGTACAGCTGCGAGTTTCAGTCTGGGTCTACAGGATAGGATCCTCACCTTTGAACTTTCGGCCATACGAGGAATGTGGCACATGCACAATCTATTCAATGCGATGCGCTTCTTCTGTTTTGCCATGGCATTCTTCGTTAGATGGAAGTCTCAGCGCAGCATGCAATGGTCCTGATGGCTTATTCAGCCGATTTCTTTTCTTTATGATCCACAGCTATGATGGACTCGTTGGACCTTGACTTAAAACTCGTGCTGCTCTTGGGGACATTGACCATGTTCCTTCTAGGGCTGGCTCTCATCTTCTTTGTGGTGCTCTACCAGCGCAAGATCTTGAAGAAGAATTTGGCCATCCAACAGGTAGAGGAGACCTTGAAAGGCAAAGAACTGGATTCGGTCTATGCCATCGTAGAGGCACAGGAGACAGAACGAAAACGCCTGGCCAGAGAACTGCATGATAATGTGGGATCGCTATTGGCTACGCTCAAGATGTATGCTGACACCTTTCATAGCAAACAGGAAGAGGAGCGAGAGGAGATAGCCAAACGCATTGCTGAAATGTCTGAAAAGGCCAGTACAGAGGCCCGAAGACTCTCACATAGCTTGAATGATGGACTGGCCGAACATTTCAATTTCAAGGATTCGCTACAGGAATTGACACACACGGTCAATGAACTTGGGGGGCTACAACTTGCAGTACGCGGAGATGTGGACAAAGTGCCTGATACCGAACGAGGCATCCAGCTCTTCCGTATCATCCAAGAACTGATCAGTAATACCGTGAAACATGCACGGGCCAGATCGGCCGAGATGGAATTCACCGGCTTAGGAGATACCATCAATCTGATCTATACAGATAATGGGAAGGGATTCGACCTGGAGAGGAATAAAAGGGGAATCGGTCTGTCTAACATCCGAACCCGAATCGAGCAGGTCCAAGGGTCGATGGAGATGGAATCAGAGCCCGGTAAAGGAAGTACATTCAGTATAGACATGCCCGTGCTATGAGTCAGATCAAGGTACTTCTGGTAGACGATCATGAGATCGTCATTCAAGGCATCCGTATGCTACTGGAGTCCAATGAGGATATGACCGTGGTGGCCACTGCCTCCAATGGTCAAGAGGCGCTGGATCGCATTGCAGAACAACATGTGGATGTAGCCGTAATGGATGTCAATATGCCGGTCATGAATGGTAGGGATGCCGCAGAGAGGATCAAGGCGGACCACCCCCATGTAAAAGTGCTGATGTTGACTTCTCATGATCACAGGAAGCTCATCCATGAATTGCTGGAAGTCAAAGTGGATGGATGCTTGCTCAAGACCCACACGGCTGCGCAACTCAACGCAGCTATCGAGCGAGTGATGCAGGACAAGAAGTACTTCGATGAGGTAGGGGATTTCGTACCCGATCCTGAGAACCACATTCTAGGTGATCGGGAATTGGAGGTTCTCAAGCTCTATTGTCAGAACAAGAGCTACAATGAGATAGCTGAGGAATTGGAATTGACCAAACTCACCATCAAGACCCACCTTAGGAATATCCGTAGGAAACTGAAAAAAGACAAGATGGTGGACATCATCCAGTATGCCACCGAAATGGGACTCATCTGAGAGTTCAATCCAAGGCCATGTTGAGATAGGCATCGAAGGGATACAAGGCCTTGAACACCTTGATGCAATGTGCTTTGAAGCCTTTATTGGTCACTTGTGTATCATCCAATTCGTGTACAGCCAAGAAGCTCTTCATCTTGAGCAATTCGATCTCCGGATGATCGGCCGGATAATCCCGAGGTGAGGTTTTGAGTTTCTCACCCTCAATTTCTCCAAAGTACTTCTTGAAAGAAGCAGAGCGCAGTACCTTCTTCATATCACCCGCATTGTAATGGATCTCACTGCGTATGGCTTTGAGCCAGGCCGCTGGCGGATGATAGGCTCCCCCGGCCAAGAAACAATTGTCGGGTTGTATGTGGATATAGTACCCGGCCTTGGGTTGCATCTTGGTCCCACCTTGTACGTGCGCACCCATATTCAGCTTATAGGGACTCTTATCCTTGGAGAAGCGCACATCCCGGTAGATGCGAAAGACCGTTTTCTTGGCTTCAATGCCCTTTATTCCGGAGTCGAACTTGGCCAATTCTGGAATCAATGCATCCACAAAGGCGATGAGATCGGCCTGAGCAGCTTTGTAGCGGTCCTTGTTCTTCTCGAACCACTCGCGGTCATTATTCTTCTTCAGCTGTCGGAGGAATTTCAGCGTGTCGGGAGCTAGATGATCCATGTCTTGATGATAAGTCATTCAAGATAGGAATATCGGTCGACTTCAGAATAGGGAGAGCATCACCTGACCTATCTTCTCGATGGGTCTTTCCAGCGGTAGGATGGTAGGCTCTTCGGTATGTCGGAAATAGGAGCGGAGTATGCGTTGCACATCGGAATTGTCTTCCTGTGGGACCAGATGACCGGCCAGATCCTTGGCCTCTATTTCTTCCTGGACCTTGTCGATGAATCCATAGCCCTTATACAGGCCGTTCTCCACGAGCACAAATCCAGATTCGCCATCCTGTCGACCGTCCAGAAGGATCACAAAACTTCCCGAGATGGACCCCATGGAGGCGATCGCCTCATCCACCCGTTGATTGTAGACATCTACTTCTTCCTTGGAGCAACACACACCCTTGCATTTGCCTAGGCGGTGATGGAAGCATTCTCCCTTTACCCCTTGTAATTGGATGTAGCGCGGACAGAGGTCGAAGGTCTCTTGCAGTGTCTCCAAGAATTCCCGGCATTGCGACACGGAATAGAATCGGATCAACGGACGTTTGACTTGACGTTTCTGGGCATAACTGAGGTGACGTACCCCCTGCCTGTCGGTGTATTGGAAGATGCACCACGCATCGATTTTTCGCTTCTGGGCACTATTGTACAAGGGATAGATCCGCTTGATCTCGGCCGATTCTACCAACAGGGCCATCAACTCATTGCCGCACTCCTTGTGATCCACATGCGCAATCACCTTGTGCATCTTTCGGTCCTTCCTGTCCTGATTGTAGAAATGCCCCATCACCCGGGAGCGGATATCGATGGCCTTGCCTACATAGATGACCTTACCCTTGGTGTCCTTGAAGTAGTACACTCCGGGTCTGGAAGGCAGTCCATCCATGACCTTGGACGGGAGGTGAGGAGGGAGGCTCCCTTCTTTACTGCGATGATGCAATGCTTCTGGGATCCATTTCCCATCGTCCTTATCGAGGATCATCTTGAAGAGCTCTACAGTGGCCGCAGCATCTCCATAGGCCCGGTGTCGGGCTTCTATCTCGATACCCAAGTAGGAGCAGATATTGCCCAGACTGTACTTGGCCTGACCGGGAAAGGCCTTTCTAGCAAGCCTTACGGTACATAGTTTCTTACGTCTGTATTCGAATCCAAGATTGCGGTATTCCTTCCGGAGTACATTGTAGTCGAAGCTCACGTTGTGGGCCACGAATACACAGCCTTTGGTCATCGTTTGCACCTTCTCGGCCACCTCATAGAACTTAGGTCGACCTTGCACCATGTCATTAGTGATCCCCGTCAGATTCTGGATGAAGGGAGGGATCTTACATTCCGGGTCGATGAGGCTTTGGAAGCTATCTACGACCTGTTCACCATCATGCACGAATAGTGCAATCTCCGTGATCCGATTATCGGAACGGTAGCTACCGGTGGTCTCCAGATCGATGATAACGTACATGGGAATACGATGATACGGATTCCTTGCAAAGCGCTTTAGTCAGGGCGCTCAGCCTATCAACAATGGGATCGGGAAGGAGGGGAAGGGTAGTTCAAGACTCGTTGGCGGCTTGCTCGATCCAATTATCCAGCCGGATCATCTCCACCTTGAACAAGGCCCGCTTTTCTTCTAGATCATCAACAAAACGTCTACAGAGCAACTGGAGACGATCGTTACTGCCGTAGCTCGCCAGATGAGCGCGGAGTTCATCCACGAGTTTGATCTCTTGTTGCAGACCTAAGATGGAGAGGCCATGTTTCATGCGATGGGCTACTCGGGCAAATACTTTGTAGTCTCTCTGAAGAAGAGCGGCTTCGAGGATTCCCAGTTCGTTATCGACCATCTCTACGAATGAGCCTATGATCTCTCTCGCTGAGAATATGTCATTTCCGAATTTCTGCTGAAGAAAGGGCACATCAAGCTCCCTCTGATACTTGAACGCGTTCATAGTGTTGTTGTTGGATAGCTTGCATGAATATAGTAAAATATTCTGAATCAGCTACATAGAGCTGTAGCTTGGCTCAATGGCTGTGGCCTGTCAGTCCTCGAGATCCTTTTTGAATCGGTCCATCTCCCGCCTGGTCTTCTTGGTCGGGCGACCGTATATCCCCACTTGCCGATTCTGCTTATTCTGCATCTCCACCCGTTCAAGTATATCCAGGTCTTCCCATGGGGTGGTCTCTTTGATGAGCTCAGAGACCAGCTTAGCGCCTACGCGGCTCTTGGGAATGTTCAATATTTCGTAGCGTTTCCATATAGGGCCACGCTTCACAGCGATCTCATCGCCCAGTTTTACCTCCTTGCTCGATTTGACGAAGTCATCATTGAGCTTCACCTTTTCAGAATTGCATTCTTTGCTCGCTGCAGTCCGGGTCTTGCACAGACGTACACACCAGATGTACTTATCGATACGCACTATACAAAGGTAAAGGATGCCCTCGGTACCGTATTTTTGGGAGATGGAGTTGAAAGAACGAGCAAAGACGGACCTTGGGATCATAGAGCGATATCGATCCGTGAGGGAGCGTAGTATGCAATTGGCGGCACCGCTCAACAGGGAGGATCACATTCCTCAGCCGGTCGTCTTTGCCAGCCCACCCAAATGGCACCTGGCCCATATCACCTGGTTCTTTGAAGAGTTCATACTTACCCGATTCGACAATGACTATGAGGTCTTCGACAATTTCTTTGCCTTTCTCTTCAATTCCTATTACAATACGATCGGTGAGCGCACCTTCCGGGCCGACCGAGGGAGCATCACCCGACCCGATGTAGATGAGGTGTATCGCTACCGCGCCTATGTGGATGAACACATGGACCGACTCCTCGACCAACGAGGGGAAGAGGCCGAACTCCGAGCTGTGCTTGAGATCGGTCTGAATCACGAACAGCAACATCAGGAACTCTTCCTTACAGACCTCAAATTCGTCTTTGGTCTGAACCCGACATGGCCGGTATATGCAGCCGATCAAGTTCGTGTAGAGACTTACGATAGAGCTGAAGGCTGGCTGCAGATCCAAGAGGGCGTCTATGCCATCGGTCACGAGGATCAGGGATTCTGCTTTGACAATGAACTCTCCCGGCACAAGGTCTACATCCATGATTGTGAAGTATCCCGTGCATTGGTCAACAATGCAGAGTATATGGAATTTATGACCGATGGGGGCTATGAGCGATTCGAACTCTGGTTGGATGAAGGATGGTCATGGGTGCAAGAGAATGACGTCTGTTCCCCGCTCTACTGGCACCATATGGATAATCGATGGATGTGCTACACCCTGGCTGGACTCCGGGAAGTGGACCCCAAGGCCCAGCTCTGTCATGTCAATTACTATGAAGCGGATGCCTTTGCTCGATGGAAGGGTATGCGTATACCTACTGAGTTCGAGTGGGAGGTGGCCTCCAGAGGACTGGATTGGGGCACGCGCTGGGAATGGACCCAGAGTGCCTATCTGCCCTATCCCGGGTTCAAAACAGCAGATGGAGCACTGGGAGAGTACAACGGTAAATTCATGGTCAATCAGATGGTACTGCGAGGCGCCTCGGTGGCTACAGCTCCAGGTCACTCACGACCTACGTACAGGAATTTCTTCCATCCGCAGTATCAATGGCAATTCACGGGGATACGATTGGCGCGCTGATCTTTGCCGTGAGGGCGGATGTGATGACTTACACTCACTTAGCAAAAAATTCAACAGAACAGGCTATGAGAAGATTTAAACTAGTACTGATCGGATTGCTTCCAATCGTATTGATGGGACAGGAGTTTTTGATCCTTCAGCCAGACGGAACGGATGGAAAGGATGCCATGATCTGGGCTGCTCCCAATTTTGGAACGAATGATAACAATTATGGCAGTTCAGATCAATTGGTTCTGAATGCATGGACGAATTCTACAGTACCCGACACCATACGTGCCCTTGTCGAGTTCGACCTGAGTTCGGTTCCAGTAGGGTCATCAATCACTTATGCCCTGCTGAGCTTCTATAACAATGCCTCAGGAGCCAGTCACAATGGTCAACATCAGAATCTGGATGGAACCAATGAATGGGAGATCAATAGAGCGATCGAGTCTTGGGATGAGGATGAAGTGACATGGGAAAATAAACCTGCATACTCCAGTGCCGGCCAGATCCTGATGAGCGCTTCCTCTTCACCCGATCAAGACTATATAGATACCGATGTTACTGACATGGTCCAGGATATGGTAGACCACCCAGAATTGAATTTCGGATTTTATTTGAAGTTGCAGAATGAGACACCCTATAAGGCCTTGGTCTTTGCCTCATCTGAACATGAGACTCCAGAAATTCGGCCCAGACTTATTCTTCAGTATACCTTACCTGTGGGACTCGAAGAATTCAATCTCTCCGAATCCAGAAAACTCATTCGGATAACGGATATGCTTGGGAGGGAAATTCCCTACGCACCTGGCATCCCTTTGATCTTGCAATTCGATGATGGTACAACCGAACAGCGGGTAATCATTGAAAATTGAGCCATTGGCATTTCGACTACCCCGCATCCTTACAGATGGTCACCAGGTCCAGTGCACGCTCCCGGAGAAAAAAAATGCATTTCACGCCCCGATCCTTTTATGCGCAGGGGCTTTTCAATTCCCTCCCATTAGGGATCATTACCTTTGAATCCCTATGTCCCAATTCGCTCAGGATGTGCTCGAAGGGTTAAGCGCCACGAAAAAACGTCTCTCTTCTAAATACTTCTATGACGATGAAGGCAGCCGTATCTTCCAGGAGATCATGGCTATGCCCGAGTACTATCTCACCGACCGTGAGATGGAGATATTACAGAGCCGTTCCTTAGAGATCCTCCAGGCTACTGATCTAGAAGAATCATTCAACGTGATCGAGCTGGGCGCAGGGGATGGGACCAAGACAGAGCAGCTGCTTAAGACCTTCTTGGAAGCCGGCCATCGCCCGATATACCACCCGGTAGATATCAGTCAGGAAGCGGTGGATATCGTACGAGATAGGTTGAGCAGGAATCTGCCGGCACTGGAGGTGCGTCCCGCAGTGGGGGATTACTTCCATATCATGCAAGAAGTGACCGCGCATGAGACTCCTAGTCTGGTGCTCTTCCTAGGGTCCAACATAGGCAACTATATTCCTCCCAAGAATACGGACCTGATATCGCTCATTGCGATCAACATGTCCAAGGGTGACTATTTCCTGATTGGGGTCGATCTGAAGAAAGACCCTACACTGATACAAGGGGCCTATGATGATCCTCATGGGATTACAGCCCGATTCAATCTGAATCTATTGGAGCGCATTAATCGTGAGTTGGGAGGCGATTTCGACCTGGAGGCTTGGGAATTCATCTGTAGGTATAATTCTGAGAATGGGGAAGTGAGGAGCTATCTGAAAAGTACCCGCCAGCAAGAAGTGTTTATTAGGGCCTTGGACCGGAAATTCGCCTTTGCTGAGGGAGAAGAGGTATGGACCGAACTTTCCAAGAAATACGATCTGGAAGGAATAGAAGCATTGGGTGAAGAATCTGGATTGACCTTTGTGCAGCATTTCACCGATCAACGGCATCATTTTACAGACTCTTTATTCAAGAAATCATGAAAGCGATCTGGAAGGGCCACGTACTGGCCGAAAGCGAAGAGACCAAAGTCATCGAGGGTAACCACTATTTCCCTGCCGATGCGGTCCATATGGAATTCTTCAAAGAAAGCGACACACATACCGTGTGTCCATGGAAGGGAACAGCCTCCTATTACACCGTAGAAGTGGATGGCGAACAGAACAAGGACGCGGCCTGGTATTATCCAGAGACCAAGGATATGGCCAAGGAGATCGAAGGCTACCTGGCCTTCTGGAAAGGAGTGGAGGTCACCGAATGAATAACACATTGCGGGTCATAGGGGTGCCAGAGCACTTCAACCTGCCCTGGCTGGAAGCCATCGAGGATGAGAAATTCCTTCGTGAAGGCCTTTCGGTCTCATGGAAGGATGAGCCTGGAGGAACAGGGGCCATGTGCAAGGCTTTGCGCGAAGGGGATGCAGAATGTGCTGTCCTCCTGACAGAAGGAATCATCACGGACATCATTCGAGGTAATCCTTCTCGGATCATTTCGGGCTATGTGGTCTCTCCCTTGATCTGGGGTGTACACACCGGAGCTGCCAATCCGCTGAGATATCACAGGGACTGTTATGACAAGCAAATCGCCATCAGCCGCAAGGGAAGCGGGAGTCACCTGATGCCTCAGGTCGATGCGCTGATCAAGGAGACCAGCATTCCCTCTGACAACTTCCAAGTGGTAGGAGGCCTCACAGGTGCGCTTGAAAGCCTTGAGGCGCAAGAGACGGATGTATTCTACTGGGAGAAGTACACGACCAAACCCTACGTGGATTCCGGGCAATTGAGAAGGATAGGGGAGTTCATCACCCCCTGGCCCTGCTTTGTGATCGCAGCGCGAGAAGATGTCATCCGGCAACGTTCGGTGGACCTACGTACCTTATTGCAGGTCATCCAGCGTGAGTGCCTGGCCTTCATGACCGATGAGCACAGTATCGAGCGTGTGGCCTCACGCTATGAGCAGAAACATGAAGATGTGGAACGCTGGTTCCACAGTACGGTCTGGGCCGATCACAGTATGGTCAATCCACGTACTGTCCAGAATGTGATATATGCTCTGAAGTCCACGGGCATCATCGAGAAGGAGAAGCCCATAGAAGAACTGGTCTGGTCAAGCTGAGTTCTGCCGATTTCTCTTGAATCGCTGTACTACAGCAATGCCGATACCAATGGCCATCACGATGATACCCACCCAGAGAATGTTGATCCAAGGGAACATGATGGCCTGCATCACGATGAAATCCCTTAGGTTCTCTTCTTTCTCAGCCACCTGGATGGTGATCAAGCTCTCTTGAGGGCGTATCTCGGTAAACTGGAATTTCACACCCTTGTCTTCCATCACATAGGGAATGGTCTCCTTGTACTCGCTGTTCTTCAGCACGAAGATGGGTTCGGCATAGGACACCGTATCGTCAGGCGAGACCACGCGCAGCATGGCCTTTACCGCTAGGTCGTCTTCTTCCAGTCCATAGGCCGCGAGATCCTTTACAGCCACAAGAGAATCCACGATTGCGAGACGCGCACCACTCCGCAGTGTATCTCCGATGGCCAGTTGGTGGTCTTTGAAAGGGAGGTACCCTTCTGCATCGGTCTGGGTATCCTCATTGTCCAATTGACCGTAGCGTACGTGGGTGTACACATCCCGGTCTAGATAATGCTTGGTATCGGGTTCGGGTACATTCCCGAATTTGGGATTGAGCTGGATGCGCGGCTCCAATCGGAATAGCCGTTCTCCTGCCTCATAGGGGGTCCAAAGGGCAGCACGGTCGACTTCTTCTGGACTCGGATCAGGATAGGGCTCCCAGTATCGGCCGATGTCCTGCATCATATCCAGTCCGGCCGGATGCTCTTCCTTGGCCCGATAGATCTCACCCAACATATAGATGAAATCCCCTTCCTGATAGGTCTTCGGGGATAGGTCGAAGTAGTCCATCTGGAAGTAGATGTTCACATCGTCCCGATACTTGTCCTGGAAGGAGACGAAGTAGTTGCCCATGATGAGCGTATCCTTCTGGAAGAGCAGGATATCCTCACGGTTGGAGAAGTCATCGCTCAGCTTGGTGATATCGGTCAGAGAAGTATTCTGAGAGATCTTCTTGCTCTGGGAGGTGCTCACGGCTGCTCCGAGCAGAACGAGCCCGAATCCCACATGAGCTATAGACGATCCAGAGACTCTTACACGATTCTTGGCCACGCGTAGCAGATAATCCAGATTACCGGTCACAGCCCACCAACATCCGAAAAACAGAAGAATGATGCTCAGATTCTTGCCATCCAGTGGTATGGAGAAATACCAAACAGTCAGAGACGTGGCTATCACCGCGATCAGCGCAGAGATAGAGATCTGCTTGAAGAATGAAGTCAAAGGAGTGTCCTTCCAGCGCAGGAACTGGGTGAATGCCACCATCATGGTCACCACAAATGCAAAGGGGGTCTGCCATTTATTGTAGTCTGCGATCAGTTGGTCCTGGCCCTTATCGCTCAACTGACCGGCTGCTAGGGTAGCTAGGCCATCCGAGTTGAGGAGTTCTGCCAACCACTCCAGACTTCCACGTAGTGGTGTGGCCAAAACATTGAAGACCGGTTTAGAGGTCATGAAGGTGATCTGCAAGGCACTCATCACGATGACCAGCGAACCGATGAACATCCAGAATTCACGGCTCCAGAGTTTCTCTTCTTCCTTCTCCTTAGGATAGTGTTTCTGATAGGAGATGATGGACATGATGAGTGATGCCAGCAGCCATACATGGAGCGCGATCATGCGCTGTCCTGAGAAGAGCGCTACGATAAATGTCAGGACCGAAGCCAGCCA
Source organism: Flavobacteriales bacterium (assembly GCA_013001705.1). NCBI lineage: Bacteria > Pseudomonadati > Bacteroidota > Flavobacteriia > Flavobacteriales > Flavobacteriales bacterium. Next base: position 3,561 of record JABDLZ010000291.1, on the reverse strand, counting down.
GTAGGCCCTGCGGAATCGGGTATCGGTCATTAACATGCCTATGCTCACGGTGATGAAGAAGGTCATATAGACCACCAGTTGTCCTCCCAGTCCATTGTCGGTAAAGGCGTGCACTGAAGTGTCGCCCAGCACACCACTGTTCGTGAGGAAGTTGGAGTAGATTACAAAGATGAAACTGGCCAAGGCCAAGAGCAGAGCAGAGTATGTGGATCGCGCCTTGTTGCGATTGACCAACATCACATGCCCGGCAGATACGATGATCAACCATGGCACCAAGGAGGAATTCTCCACCGGGTCCCATGCCCAGAAACCACCGAAGCTCAAAGCCTCATAGGCCCATGCTCCTCCCATCAGTATACCGACTCCCAAGACCAAAATACCCAGATAGGTCCAAGGCAGGGCAGGGCGTATCCACTGATGATATTGCTTACGCCACAATCCGGCCACAGCAAATGCAGCCGGAACGATGGTGGATGCGAATCCGAAGAAGACCGTAGGAGGGTGGATGGTCATCCAATAATTCTGTAGAAGTGGATTCAATCCTCGACCGTCCATGAATTGGGGGAATCGACTGAGATAATCCTCGAATTGGGTCCAGGGCAGACCGATATTGGAGGGGAGTTCGCGTAGCAGGAGGAATGGAGAGCTACCGATCCGCAGGTCGCCCAGATAGATACCTAGCACCATGGATCCTAGGAATACATTGGCAGCAGCAATGAATGTCATCACCGGAGCGGTCCATTTACCGGCAGAGCGGATGAGCAGATTTCCCAAGACCATATGCCAGAAGGACCAGAGTAGAAAAGATCCTTCATGACCCTCCCAGAAGCAAGAGAGTATGTAGCGCATGGGCATGGCATTGTTACGGTGTTTCCACACGTAGTCATACTCATACCATGCGTTGCCGAGCATGATGAAAAGGATGGCGATGGCACCGACCAACGACAGACTGTGTACACGGAAGGCCCATTTACCCCATGACGACCACTTCGGATCTCCTTGATATTGCTCAGAAAAGAAATAGGATATCGCTGAGAAGAGTACAGAGACCATACTCAGAATGAGCAGGGCATGGCCCAGTCGACCTGCCCAGAGATGTTCGCCTATGTAGTTGATCTCCTCCACTTACCGGGATGCACTCATCTCATCCATCATGTGGTTGTCCTGGTTGTATTTGGACGGGCATTTCATCTGCATATCCTGGGCTACGAAGATGTCTCCCTTAGCTGCACCAATGAGTACCAAGCTCTCGCTCTGCTCGAATCCTTGGGGTTTACTCTTGAGCAGATGCACTTTTCTTACCTCTCCATTCTCATCCCTCATGTTGAACTTGGTGAGACTTGGATCGGTGATAGGGTCGTAGACGATCGGTGCTGATTCATCCAAGAATCCCACCACACGGTATTGGGAGCCTTGGTCGGCAAAGGCGGTAGTGAAATCGGCTTGTTTCCCTGAATCCGATAGGGTGGCAGTCAATGCACCGATGATGACCGCGATAAAAATGATACCTATGATCTGTGTTTTCTTCATCTCCAGCTCGTGCTGCAAATTTCGTCAATAAAATCGGCTTGAGGATGTGACTCCCTTACACGAAATCTCAATCCTCTCCTCGTTCTAAACGCTTGATCCTTCTATCCAGTCTGATGAGATAGATGAAAAGGATCACTAAGATGGTCAGTACCACTCCGATGACCACATTGATCTTACCAGAGCTGTACATGAACTCTACCATTTGAGAGTCCTGAGCGCTCAATACGCTGCTCAAGATAATGGCCAGAAAAAGTGCTTGCGTTCTCATAATGAATCGATGGGACAAAGCTAGTGCTTATGTGCGTTCTGTCGAGTGATTGCGGTCACCACCGAGCCAGGTGTTCTTCACAATTGCGACCAATAGAAAGAAGGAGCAGGCCAAAGCCGTATAGAAGATCACAGCTATCTCACCGTAATGTCTCCAAGCTATGGCGACCAAGGCCCAGATACCGACTGCCGTGAACAGCGTCATCTTTCGCAGACGCACAGTCATGTAGTAGATCACGGTAGCTATCCCTATCATCACTACAGTCCATGTGACTTCGGAGAGCACAGGACTTATCCCGTTCTTGGCGAGTAAAGCACTGACATTTGCTATGCTGGCTACAGTGATCCATCCGCCATAGAGACTCAATGGCCACCAGACCGCCTGTCGTGTCACTGAGATGCGATCCCACTTCATCTGGTGGAGGTAGGATAACAAGTAAAGGAGCATAAGCAGCATTCCGAACATCAAGAATAGACTCACGAGTGTGTTCTCAGTCAGCCAGGCATAGAGCCACAATCCATTTAGAAGATTGACTATTGCCAGTCCTGGGCCAATGCCATTGATCAAGGCATCATATTTCCGTGTGCTGAATGCTGATTTGACCAAGAAGGTGCAAAGAGCGAATAGGGAGAGATAGATCACACCCCATATCCCAAAAGCATATCCGGCCGGAGTGAACAGATTGGCATAGCGGTCGCTCAAACTTGCTACTGTATTGCCGTCTACACCAGCACTGTTGGCAGTGTAGTTCCATCCGACTATGAGTAGAAGGATGATAGAATTGAGTATAGACCAGGTCTTAGCGCTTTTCATAGTATCAAGAGTGTAAAAGTGAGAAAACCGCATCTCACGAGATGCGGTTTTTTCAGATTATTCAATGAAGGGTAACATGTGCCGTTATCAGGCGGTCTGTTCTTCATGTTTTCCTTCACGGATCTCTTCGATCAATTTGTCGTTGAAAGCCGTAAGGTCCTGCGGACTGCGGGATGTGACCAATCCGGAGTCTACCACCACTTCTTCATCTACCCACTGTGCACCGGCATTGACCAGGTCAGTGCGGATGGATGGGTAGGAGGTCATTTTCCTGTCTTTCACCACATCGGCTTCGATCAGCATCTGTGGGCCGTGACAGATAGAGGCTACAGGTTTGTGTTGGGAGAAGAAATTCTGTACCAAATTAACGGCAGAAGTACTCTTACGGAGAGTGTCTGGATTGATCACACCTCCTGGGATGAGCAATGCATCATAGTTGTCGGCCCGTGCCTCCTCTACGGTCAAATCAACTGGGACTTCCTGTCCCCAATTTCCATTTTCCCAACCTCGTATATTCCCTTTTTCTAAAGAGACTACATGGGTGGTGGCTCCTTCGGCTTCAAGTTGTCGTTTAGGGCTTAATAATTCGGATTGTTCAAATCCGTCAGTGGCGAGAATGGCCACTTTTCTGTTATTGAGTGTATTCATAAAAGTTCAATAGGTTTAAAGTACAGCGTGGGGTGATCCAGGCTGTGTGATTCATTCTGTCAAGGAATTCACCTCCTCGTGCGAGTAGCTCAAGAAGTGGTCAAGGGCTGATGGGGTTGTTCGGTAGGAAGGGCCACTCGCGGATTCGGAGATATAGGTGGAAGAATCATTCCAAGTCATCGACTATATCAGAAATCCATTATATCTCCTTGTCTGATGGGGCTTGCGTGCAGTATAGCCGATCAGGCAAGTTCTTGGTCAATCCTCAGAATGTGTAGTTGACTCAACACCCTGTAGAATGA
>JABDLZ010000290.1 GCA_013001705.1 Flavobacteriales bacterium | reverse complement strand
GGACATAGTGCTGTTCAGTATATCCTTCAGGAAAGACCTGTTTATCATTGGGGTCATAGGCACAGGTGAGTTCTTGATGGAAATCACCTGTCAAAGTTGCCACCTCCACATCTGAGGAATAGGCAGTCACTGAATAGAAGATGGTCAATGTATCCCCTAGGAACTCGGCCGTGGGAGTGCTGAGATAGAAAGAGAAACATGCATTCTCACCAGGATTCAAACTGTCCAAAGAAAAGTGGATCACTCCACCCATTAAGGAGTCAATGGGGTCGATGGCAATGAATTCTTGGTATAGCTCATCTATCGTCAGTGCTATGTCTGTATTGATCTGATTATTTCCAAGATTCTGAATACAGAGATCATGGATCACCAATGAATCACACGGATATTCGCTGAATTCAGCAAACAATTCAGCGCTGATCTCTGCTAGAGGAGTCTCATTGCTCAGACCGAAGAATATCTCTTGGTTCCAATTGTCTTGATCGGCTGAGAAATCAAGTGAACTCGGGGTGGTATAGAAGGGAAAGAGTGGATGGGCTTGGACCTCATATGTATAATCATTACTGCCCGTTGCATTGGAGTAGAACAGACCATTGGAGTTGGTCAGATATGTCTGATTACTCTGAAGTAAGGAAACTTCATGCTGAGCAATGCCATATTCATCATCGTCCATCACTCCGTTCTCATTCTCATCATAAAAGACTATGCCATGCAAGAGGAACCCACAGGAGCCATCATTGCAGGCGGCATCAGGATCATAGTTCTCGGCTCCTAGGATAGCACAGCCAGATTCGATTATGCAGCTTCCATCGTCAAATGTGGCATCAGGATCATAGTTGGATGCCAAGGGGTCTGTGCAGCCAACGATATATTGGCAGGAGCCATTATCACAAGTTGCCGCTTCATCAAAATTCAATGCCTGAGGATCTGTACATCCGCATGAATTGTAGCAGCAGCCTGTATCGACTATTGCATTCGGATCATAATTGCATGCATCAGGATCCATACATCCTTCATTCAGGTGATTCTCGAAATAAGAGACGAATCCTAACAGACTCCTGGCCAGGATCAGGTCCAGATCGCCATCGCCATCCCTATCCGAAGCCAGAATATCCTGTATCTGATAGTTCTCGTTGCTCAGGACCTTCTGAGCAAATCCTGCTGACCCGTTATTGTATAACAGGACCAGATTAGAGACCGCCCCAATGGCTATATCCTCATCCCCATCTTGATCGAAGTCCCCCGAATCCAAGCACCATGGATTATTGATGCCGCAGGTGATCAGGTGAGAGTCAAAATAATTGCCCTCTCCATCGTTCTCGTAGTATAAAATGCTTGCCACCGGGCTCAAACTCGGGTCGGTGAGACAAAGGATATCCTGATCTCCATCTCCATCCACATCTGCCAGGTCTATGTCCCTCGGTCCTGTGGACTCTTGCAGCCATGCCTGTTGAGGTCCGAATTCCAGCCCCCCAAGATTCTCATAGGTAGAGAGCATGATCGGGAACACATCACCAACGATCAAATCGTCATCTCCATCGCCATCGATGTCTGCCAGGTGAAGTGATATGAGTTTATCTACATCTGTCACTACATCTTCCCACGGACCCAATACTCCTCCTCCCAGATTTTCTTTAATCCGGATAGTCGTATTGTGATTAAGGATCAAGTCGAGGTCACCGTCCCCATCAAGGTCATTGAATGCCGTACCCATATAGCTCCCGGGATCGGTCATGGTGAATTCGAGCTCGAAGTTCTCCTCACCATCATTTATCAGCATCCGCGAACCATTATTCACCGAATAGCAGATGTCCGTGTCACCATCCTGATCGACATCTCCTGCATCGACACCTACTGTTAGACTGGAATAACCCAAAACTCCCAGATTGCTGACACCGTAACTGCTATTCTCTTCATTCTCGAGCCAATTCAACTCGAAGAACCCTCCTACCAAGATGTCATTGAATGAATCATCATTCACATCAGAATCGGTCAATTGTCCCGGATATGGAATCTCTGGAGTGATCACCGGCAATGCATCGAATCCTCCTGTACCATCATTGACGGCCATATAGACCATTCTGTCATCTGCGTATAGAATATCGACTGATCCATCGCTACTGAAGTCGGCCGCTCGAAGTACCCATGGGAATTTACCGTTGGTAGGAGGAGGAGTTCCTCCAACACCATAGTCTCCTGTACCATCGTTGAGGTACCACTTGCTGAAATTGCTGCTTCTACTGGTCGCCACCACATCCGGGTCACCATCCTGATCGAAATCGGCTATTTCCAATTGATCGACTGAATAGGCTGAATCATCAAGGAGGTGTGACGTAGCGAATGTGCCGTTCTCCTGTTCGATCCAAATGATCTTACTCTGGTATCTGGAGCAAAGTGCGATGTCCAGGTCTCCATCCATGTCTATATCGGCTATTTCAAAATCTTCTAGCCCTTCTGTTCCTGACCAGATGGATTCAGGGTCAGAGAACACGGGCCCAGTATTCTGCAGGTAGAAGATCTCATCAAGTCCTATATCCAAATAGAGCAGGTCCAAAATGTCATCATCATTCAGGTCGGCAGCTCTAATCTGATCCGGAAGACCATTACTCACTGAATAGCCCTCAGGCAGAGCAAAGTCTCCATTGCCCTCGTTCTCTATCCATCCTATTTCTGCACTATTCATACTGCAATAGATGAGGTCATCGTCACCATCGCCATTTATGTCGGCAATTTGCAGATCTGTTATGCGTGATCCGACTTCAGCTATGACCTCCAATGCACCGAAGATGAAAGAGCCGGCATTGATCAGTTGATAGACTTTACCTTGATCTGTATCAGCTACGACAATATCCCTATCCCCGTCCGCATCCATGTCAAGTACCGTGAAATCGGTGATGAATTGAAATTCACCAGAGAGTACTAAGGGTCCACCAAAGCTCTCTCCTCCTTGATTCATGAAGCAGACAATGGATGTATCCCCTGATTCGATTATGACCTCTTTGGGACCGAATGCGGCATTCAGGTCGGCAGCCTCCATAGATCTGATATTACTATGAAAGAAGTTCAATGGAACCTCAGGGCTTGTAAATTGAGCTGCTATCGAGCTCCCGATAAGCAAGAATCCCAGACAGATGACAAGTCGAATCGCATGAAGCATAGCATACTAAGCTAGCGAATTAGCCGAAAGGGAATCTCCAAGAAGTCTATTTGACTATGATCTGAAGTGTATCACTTTATGCAGGATTACTGAAGATATCTTAAGATTTCGTTCTTTAACAGTCTCCAATCCGTTCGATCGGTGAAGAACTTCGTGCCACATACCGGAGAGATGGGTCAATTGATCATGGCCAAGGATTGGAGTACCACTACGATCGGTCCTATGAAGGATTGGCCGGCCACCTTGAAGGTCGTACTTGGAACCATGCTTCATTCCCGCTTCCCTGGATTCCTCTTCTGGGGAGATGATCTGACCTGTTTCTACAACGATGCCTACCGCCCCAGTCTTGGAAAAGAAGGTAAGCATCCAGACATGCTGGGCATGAAGGGCGAGGAGGCTTGGCCTGAGATATGGGATACCATCAAGCCGCTGATCGATCAAGTGCTCAGTGGAGAAGGCGCCTGCTATTTCGAGGATATGCTGGTCCCCATCTATCGGAATGGGCAGATCGAAGATGTCTATTGGACCTTCAGTTATAGTCCGGCCTTTGATGAACAGGGTGCCATTGCCGGTGTGCTCGTCACCTGTGTGGAGACCACAGATAAGGTCATCATGCGCAAAGGGCAGGAAGAATTATCTGCACATCTTACCCGTGTACTGAAACAGGCCCCTGTTGCAATCACCTATTGCATCGGGCCTGATCACTTGCTGAGTGTGATGAACCAGATGGCGCTGGATCTGGTGGAAAAACAAGAAGGTGAAGTGCTCGGACGGCCGATGTTCGAGATATTCCCGGAATTGATAGATCAGGGTCTCAAGCAGCTCATGGACAATGTATATCAGAGCAAGAAGTCCTTCTCGGCCCAAGAGATGCCCGTCACCCTATCCATCAATGATGAGATGACCACTCTTTATCTGAACTTCATCTATGAGCCCGTATTCGGACCGGATGGAGAAGTTGAGGGTGTGATAGCTGTGGGGACCGATGTGTCCGAATCCGTCCAAGCGCGGAGAGAGTTGCATGATGCTTTTGAGAAGATCGAAGAAAGCGAGCGGCAGTTCAAACTATTGGCAGACAGTATGCCTCAGTTCGTATGGGCTGCCGGACCCGATGGTCGTTTGCATTATTTCAATCAGGCCGTCTTCGACTATTCGGGTCTGACCTACGAACAGATAGAAGGAGAGGATTGGCTGCAGATCGTACATCCCGATGATCAAGCTGAAAATGTGAGGCTATGGACAGAGTCCATCACTACCGGAAAGGATTTCATCATCGAGCACCGATTCAGACGTTACGATGGACAATACCGTTGGCAGCTCAGTCGTGCCACACCGGAGAAAGATGATGAAGGCAACATACGCATGTGGATCGGGACCAGTACGGACATCCAGCAGATAAAGGAGGCCGAAATGGAGAAGGATGTGTTCATCGGCATGGCCAGTCATGAACTCAAGACCCCGCTGACCTCCATCAAGGGCTATGTGGACATATTGAGAGGTATGTACGAGGATTCGGATGATGCATTTCTCAACGACTCACTGTCGACCATCAACAGACAAGTGGCTACCTTGGTCAGTCTCATTACCGACATGCTTGACTTGTCCAAGATGAAATCCGGGACCTTGATCCTGAACAAGGAGAAGTTCTGTATGAATCATATGATCGATAAGGTCTTAGAGGAGATACGTTATTCCAACCCCAACAATCGGATCGTATATTCTTCATCAGAGGAACTGAAGATATTCGGAGATGAGACCCGTATCTCCCAAGTCCTTGTCAACTTTCTGACCAACGCCATCAAATACACCCCCGATGAGAGCGATATCCATGTGGAGATGAAGCGTTTAGAAGATTTCGTGATGGTCTCTGTCACCGATAAGGGCATCGGAATCAGCAAGGAGGATCAAGAGCGCATCTTCGACAGATTCTACAGAGTGGAGGGGAAGAATGAAGGAACCTACCCAGGGTTCGGTATCGGATTGTACATCGCAGCAGATATCATACGGAGACATGGAGGAGAAATAGGGGTCGATAGTCGATTGAAAAAAGGCTCTACTTTCTATTTCAAAATACCCATACAGGCCCAGTAGAATGGCTCAGAAGCGCATACTTATCATCGATGACAATCAGGACATCCTGACCATGTTGGAGAAGATGCTCGGACTGAAAGGCTACGATGTGATCACCCACACCCATGGAGAAGAGGTCATCGACCTATTGAAGACAGAGAGCCCCCGGGCTTTGATCATGGACATGCTGCTATCCGGCATGGATGGTAGGGACCTGTGTCGCAAGATCAAGCAAGATGAATCGGTTCGCCATGTACCGGTCATTCTATTCACGGCCCACCCCAATGCCGCGCAATCCTGCTTGGATAGTGGAGCAGACCATTTCTTGGAGAAGCCTTTCGATATGAAGCGACTACTCGGACTTTTGGAAGAGATCACCTCGGCCTGACCGCTATCCGAAATGGCTGAACCAGCTGATCAGCACTACATTCAGCAAAATGACATAGACCACGAATGAGATCAACGTGAGCACAAAGGCACGCACCCCTCTCCACCAGCCTCCACCATGTAACTTCAGTATGGCATATGTCATATATGTGAACAGGATCACATATACGCTCATTTGAAATCGAGGGTCCACCTTGGTCAAAGGAATCACCAGTGTGCTTAAGAAGATGTACTGTGCGATCAAGAAGATATAGGCCGTCACCCGTTCGGCCATATTCAGCCCGCTCTTCCAAAAGAACAGCCTATCCAACAAGGAGATGAGCAAGATCCAAACCGGTAGGATATAGTTCACATTCTTGGCCATCCAATACGAAGCTTGACGGCCCACTGGTGTCATGTGGTCGTTTCCCCCTGTAGAGTCGATCATCGCCTGGATAGGGTCATAGCCCACCACATATCCGAGCAATAGATGTGTGGCTACAGCCAATATGTAGTAGGGGACAGGCTTGTAATAGGACTTGCGTTTGCCTCCTAGGAATTCAGATATCATGGCCCCGGGCCGGGTCAGGAGTCCTTTGAAGGTCTGGTAGAGCGGAGCCTCCAGATTGAAGACTGTACTGCTTATTTGAGAGCCTATCTCCCTGAAACTCAACCGGGAGACCGATGCCCGCTGACCACAGCTAGGGCAGAAGTCCCCATCACGCTTCACGCCACAGTTCAAGCACCCCTTTTGTTGGTCCATCGTCATTTCGGTGGATTGAAAATAACCTTTTGGCCTCTTTTCTCCTTTTCTTCGCAGCGCATGTCCCAAACCT
>JABDLZ010000289.1 GCA_013001705.1 Flavobacteriales bacterium | reverse complement strand
TCATAGCCTCTGTTGACTGCACAGGACATGGAACACCGGGTGCTCTGATCAGCATCATCGGAAGTAAACTCTTGGATAAGATCGTCAAGGAGAACGGGAACACCAATCCGGCAGAGATCCTGGAATTGATGAATCTGGACATCATCAGTACCCTACAGACCGAATGGAGTGTAGCTTCTGATGGTATGGATATGTCGCTGATCGCCATCGATGTGTGGCAACGCAAGGTGACCTTTGCAGGTGCCAAGAACAGTCTCCTACTCATGCGCGATGGGAAGATCCAGCGTATCAAAGGCGACAGAGGCTCCATTGGAGATACTCATCTCTATGAGAAAGGCTTTACCAATCATGAGATCAAGCTCAGGTCTGACGATTGCCTGTACATGTTCACCGATGGCATCATTGACCAGTTCGGTGGGCCCAACAACAAGAAACTCATGAACAGAAGGCTCTTGAGCATTCTGGATTCGAATAAGGATTACTCGATGAAATTGCAATCAGAGTGTCTGGCGAGTGAGCTCGAATCATGGAAAGGATCGAATGAACAAGTGGATGATATCCTGGTGATCGGCATGCGTGTCGACTTCGACCACATCAATATCGTCAAGCGGTTCAGAGATAGTAAACATTACGACCCAGGTCAACTGTGGTCTAAGGCCTCATAGGCCGACTTCTGGACATATAGTGTATCCAGACCACAACTTGAACAACGTATCGACCAACATGATCGATCATCCTTGATGACGGTCACAACGAATGATCCCTTCCCAACACCATGGGAGGGGATTTTTTCATTTTTCTTTGTCTCCACATGGTGAGGCGATTCATAAGGGATATCCGATTCTGGATCTTCTTGTTCTTCTGCATACGACTGTTCCACATCACGGCTCCTCCCCTGGAGACCGGTCATAACTGGAGACAGACCACCGTCACCATGGTCGCCCGGAATTTTGTAGAAGAAGATGCCAATATATTCTTCCCCCGTGTGGATTTTGCAGGTGAACGAAGTGGGATCACAGGCATGGAATTCCCGCTGCTCAACTACGGTATCTATCTGGTATCCGAAGTATGCGGCTATGACCATTGGTACGGTCGATTGATCAACCTCATCATTTCCAGCTTAGGCGTCTATTACTTCTTTCTACTGGTCAGACGGGTCTTTGATAGAGAGGTGGCATTCTATGCCACTCTGGTGCTCTTGGGCTCCATCTGGTTCAGTTTCTCTCGTAAGATCATGCCTGACACCTTTGCCGTGTCGCTGGTCATTGCTTCACTCTACTATGCGCATTGTTATCTCTATGATTCGAGGCATCGTACCATTCACCTGCTCGGATTCACGCTCTTGGCCGCTCTCGGTATGTTGAGCAAATTGCCGGCAGGATTTCTCTTCATTCTCTTGGCCATCCCCCTATGTGACAAGCGAGTACCTATCCAGGAGCGAATCCTAGTTGGATCGGCATCTGTAGGAGCGTTGCTCCCGGTCCTATGGTGGTATTTCTTCTGGGTACCTTTCTTGGTCTCGGAATATGGATTCTGGCATTTCTTCATGGGTAATTCCTTGTCAATGGGATGGCAGGAGCTACAGGGTCATGGAATGGAAGTAGCCTCCAGATTCTACGATGATGCACTGAAGTTCACTGGATTCGCGGTCTTTCTTTTCGGGATTGTCCGGATCATCCGCAGTAAACAAAGGCTTGCTCTTCTGATTCTGATCCTGTCCGCTTTGAGCTTTGCGATCATCGTCATTAAGGGCGGACGTACCTTCTACCATCACAATTACTACGTGATACCCTTTGTGCCGGTGATGGCTCTTATCTGTGGCCATGCATTGGCTTCAGTTGGGAAGAATTGGCTGAGAATCGCTTTGGTCAGCATCATTATGCTGGAAGGTGTCATCAATCAACAACATGACTTCCGTATCAAAGAACATATGCAAGCTTTGGAAGGATTAGAAGAGGACTTGGACCTACTCACCGACAAGGACGACCTCATCTTGATCAATAGCGGTGACTACCCTACTCCCATGTATTTCGCGCATAGAAAAGGCTGGGTGATGGACAACGAGCGGATAGCTCGCGACCAGACATTGGATAGCTTGAAGGCCAAAGGGCTGACTGCGGTGGTCGTATTGAAGCGCACTTTTGGTAGTCCTATCGACATTGAACGCTCTGCTTCATTCGACTCTGAGGATTATACCATCTACCTACTCTCAGCAGACTGATCAGTAGTCCATCAAGATGGCTCTGCCGGGCTCTCCTCTATCTCAGCGATGATATCATCCATACTCAGAGAACTGAGCTCATCTGATCGGGAATAGTCGATATCAGCTCTCAGTGCCTTCAATCCGGATACGCCTTGCAGATCCTGCAAGGTAACACGTTGCACAGGTCCAGGTTTGATCAATCCTTTGGCCTGTAGGAAACGGAAATAGCGCAGGTACTCCTGTTCATCGCTTTCGCTGCTATATACCACTACCATTTTCCCCGGACAGGTGATACGCTCTTCTGTCCCTTTGATATAGGCCTTATCCAACCTCTTTTTGATGATCTCATACCGGGCGTTGTATGCACCCTCCACATCGAATCTTTTCTCATCGATGCGGAAGTGAATGGACAAAGGAGTACTGAATGCCAATATGAGTGAGGCGATCTCCAAGGGCAAGGGTAAGTCATCGCGGACGGTGGCCACCTTGCGTTCCATCTGGATCATTGCCAGCAATTGCCACAATCTCAGATTCTTATAGTACAGCAGGTCGAATCCTTGACCTGGTGCAATGCTCTCCCCGATATACATGTTGAACTCCACACCATCCGTCTTATACCGTTCGAAATAGTGTGGGAACATCTTCTGGGCTTTGAGCTGTTCTTCATCGATGTATTGGGTGAGGATACGGTTGATCTCATTCAACGACCTGTCAAATGCAGCGCGCTCCTGATAGACGATCTCAAATCCCGCTTTCAGTGATTTCTCATATTGCTCTACTGTCTCACTCAGCTCAGGAAAGGCTTTGCTGGTAGAACTGATGAGTGGGTTCAATTCTTTTGTGACAAATACAATGATGGCGTGTTCAGTGGTCGTGTCTATGTCTTCATTCAAAGCAGATTTGAAGCGCATGATATTGTAGAGTATCTCCTCATAGATGGGAAGTTTCTTGATCCTGCTTGCAGAAGTGATGATCTCGGCAGCCATGTCCATCTGTTCGATCATGTCCTTGCGTACGGCCTCATTCCGGTTCAGGGTACTCTGTCGGATATCCAGTTGACCGAATAATGGATAGACCTTGCGAAAGACGATATCCTTGAGATCGATCTGATGCTCTGGCGTGCTGATCAATCGCATGGCCTCTTCGGTGAATCTCCACTTGACCGAAGGGTGGATGGTGGTAAAACGCTCTTGGATGACGGCCTCTACTTTATTGTCGAATTCCTCGTTGAATCGATTTCCTGCAACGGCCAGTATAGGCAGGATATGCTGGATCTGAGAATGGATGGTCGAATTGAGCGCGCCCTTTCTCTGGCTACCTAGCTCCAGAAATCCCAGTTTCTCTCCCCGGAATGAGACCGGTATGGCAAAATAACTCTGGATACCACCTGATTTGAGATTCTCTCCAAGGAGCGATCC
>JABDLZ010000288.1 GCA_013001705.1 Flavobacteriales bacterium | reverse complement strand
ATTCTATCGGGTGGATAAGAGTCCATCCCGTGATGTGGGGGGCTCTGGCCTTGGCCTATCTATCGTAAAACACATCATTGAGAGTCACGGTCAGTCCATCAATGCCAAAAGTGAGGTCGGCAAAGGTTCTACCTTCAGTTTCACCTTGCAGAAAGCGAAGAATTAGCAACGCGATTAGGCTAAATTTGCGCTTTCATCTAGAGGCGCATGAAGATTTCATACAACTGGCTCAAACAGTACATCGATACCGACCTTCCCGTGGAAGAAGTCGGACGAATACTCACCGATACCGGACTCGAAGTAGAGGGTATCGAGTCCTATGAATCCGTAAAAGGAGGACTCAAGGGATTCTGCTTAGGAGAGGTAAAAGAAGTGGCCCAACATCCGGATGCCGACAGGCTCAAGGTCACCAAGGTAGATGTTGGAAGAGATGAACTCCTTGATATCGTGTGCGGAGCACCCAATGTGGCCGAGGGCCAGAAAGTTGCTGTGGCCATGGTCGGTTGTGAGATACATATGCCGGACGGCAATTCTTTCAAGATAAAGAAATCCAAGATACGAGGAGCAGTTTCTGAGGGAATGCTCTGTGCAGAAGATGAGCTAGGTCTAGGCGAAGGACACGATGGTATCATGGTGCTTGATACAGACAAAGCCATTGGCACTCCCTTGTCCGAGGTGGTAGATATCTATCAAGATGATATCATTGAGATCGGCCTTACTCCCAATCGCTCGGATGCGATATCGCACATTGGAGTCGCGCGAGATCTAGCGGCTTTCTTGAATCAGTCCAGCACTACGCTGGTCCGCTGGCCTGAGGTCTCTATCCACACACAAGCGACCAAGTCCATCCAAGTCGAATTATCGGCCCCAGAGTCCTGTCCCAGATACACAGGACTTGAGCTAGAAGGTATCAAAGTAGGACCATCTCCAGATTGGTTGAAGAACGCCTTGAAGAGCATTGGACTTGGTCCGATCAACAATGTGGTGGACATCACCAATTATGTGATGCATGAGACCGGCCAACCCTTGCATGCATTCGACAAAGAGAAGATCGATGGAAATGTCATCAAGGTGCGCAAGGCCGAGAAAGGTGAGAAATTCGTCACGCTGGATGAGGTAGAAAGAGAACTGCATGAGGATGATCTCATGATAGCCGATGGAAGCACTTCGATGTGTATCGGAGGGGTATTCGGTGGACTGCATAGTGGAGTTTCTGAGGAGACTACGTCCATATTCTTGGAGAGCGCAGTCTTCGATCCTGTTTCCGTAAGGAAAAGCAATAAGCGCCATGGATTGAGTACGGACTCGGGATTCCGCTTTGAGCGTGGCGTGGACCCTAACAACCCCCTCTACGCGCTGCAAAGAGCTGCTGACCTTATCTGTAAGCTGACAGGAGCCCATGTGGCTTCCGAGATCACCGATCTCTATCCCCAGAAAGTGGAGCCTTTGGAATTGGATTTCGATGTGGACGCTTGTTTCAGTCTTATCGGTCAGGAGATCCCCTTGGACGAAGTGCGGTCCATCCTTCAATCGCTGGACATCGAGGTGCTGGCCACCAATGGCAACTTATGGAAGGTCCGCATACCTACGTATAGGGTGGATGTCACCCGGCAGGCCGATGTCGTAGAGGAGGTCCTGCGGATATACGGATTCAATCGGATCGAGATGCCAGAGCAGCTCAGGAACAGTATCGTCCATAATTCCGACCCGGATCGCCATGGAGCGCGCGAGAAGTTGAGTATCCTGCTCAATGGTATGGGATATACGGAGATCATGTGTAATAGCCTTTCCTCCGCTGATTACCCTTCCTTGCTCGCCAAGGGTGAGGATACGGCCGTGAGCATGCTCAACCCATTGAGTCAGGATCTGGCTGTACTCAGGCAGAGTCTTATGTGGGGTGCTTTGGAAAGTATTGCCTATAACCAGAATCGTCAAATGCCGGATATGAAGGGATTCGAATTCGGGTCCACTTATTTCAAGCAAGGCGATGGTTATGAGCAAAATGACCGCCTCTCGATCTTCCTGACAGGGGTTCGCGATGCGGAGAACTGGGACACCGAGACGCTCAAAAGCTCATACTACGACCTTTCCGCGGTGGTGACTGAGATATTATCCAGATTCGACCTCGAGGATACGGCACAGAGCGATGAGACCGATGAGCTTTATCAACAAGCAAGGTCTTGGACGCATAAAGGCAAGAGCATTGCCAAGGCAGGAATAGTCTCCCAGACCGTACTCAAGAAATTCGATGTGAAGCAGGCGGTATATTTTGCGGATATCGATTGGACCTACATCACCGCCCATATCCACGGCCGTAGGATGCAGGTGAGGGATATACCGAAGTTCCCAGCGGTCAGACGGGATTTCTCACTTCTCTTGGATAGCGGAGTGGAGTTCCAGCGGATAGAGGAATTGGCGGTGAAAAGCGCAGGGCCATTGCTCAAGGAAGTAGGTCTCTTCGATGTATACGAGGGCAAGAACCTACCAGAAGGTAAGAAATCCTATGCGGTATCATTTGTCATACAGGATGAGAACAAGACCTTGACCGATAAGGTGGTGGACAAGTTGATGAAGAAGATCCAGCAGCGCTTGGAGCAGGAATTAGGCGCTAGTTTGAGAGGTTGAACCTGGACTTGACTTACTCGATCATTATCTTTTCTGTGTAGTACTCACTTGATGAAGTAGATAGCACCAGAGTATATATTCCGCTATTGAGAGCAGCCAGATCCAGCGCTATGGTCGTTTCATATAGATTGTCAAATACCTGGTGCACCACTCGTTGACCATGCATATTGATGAGTTGGATCTCCGCTTTCTCCATTCCTTCGGGAAGAGAAATACTGAGGTGGTTTTCCGCAGGGTTGGGATATATACTCAGAGGGTCACCGAGCGTAGTCGAGGTGTCCCATAGTCCACTTGTCTGCTCACATCCCTGCCATTCTACATCACCACAGGCATCTATCTTGAGCAGCCAACCCCGTTGTCCAGATCCTACATTCCAATTGCTATACTCTCCTGCCAGAACATAGCCTCCATCGGATGTCTGTTCTATGTCAAAAGGCCTACTTAATTTATCATCTCCAAATGAATAGGCGTAATAATTGAACCACTCTTGATTGCCCATGGAGTCCAGTTTTAGAAGGAATGAAGATAGCTGAGGAAATCCTTGTGCACTCTCCTCACCCATGATCAAACATCCACCATCCGTTGTGGCGATAATCTTCTTAAGGTATCCATTTGCCATCTCATATTCGGTGAAATACTCTATCGTAGAAATGACTTCCTCATATATAATGTCGATTTCCAAAAGTTTGATCTTGGTCCAGAATTGCAGAGCAGATCCTGATTGTTCATACTGACTACTCACTGCTGCCAAGAGTCGTCCGTTCGTAGTACTACAGACTTCAAATCCGATTCGTGTACCGAAGCCGGTATCCTGATCCAGGTATTCCCATTCCCTGTCCCCATCGATGGGCGAGCATTTAGTGAGGTATCCGGAACGAGGGGAATCACCAGCCAGGTCCCGATAGCCTCCCACCAGATAATAGCCCTCATGCTCCACGATGGAGCCGTTACGATAGAAATTGCCACTGCCTTGGCGTAACACCTCATCCCAAATGATATCCCCATCATAGTCGACCTTGGTCAGCATGGTCCCTCTTTGAGTGCCATCTGCATTGAACTCCCCTACGACAACAATGCCATCCCCTACATCCATATTCCTTCGCATCAAGGTATATGGAGAGAAGTTATCGTACCGCTTGGTCCAGAGAGTATCCAGATTCTTATCGAACTTCCCAACCAGTCCACTTGTAATACTATCCGCTATTCCCACGGTCATATAAAAGGCGGTCTCATCGTCTGTCTTGACAAAAGAGGCTTTTGTACTGGACCAAAAAACCGGATAAGTGACCTGATATTCCTTCTCGAGGATCAAATTCCCTTCCAAATCGAATTTCCCCAACTTATATCGAAGACCATCTACAAAGTCGATAACACCACCAAAGGTGTAAATGGTATCATCGATCAACTCCACATTATAGTAGACATCGGCCAAGGTATCCGACACCCCACCTGCTATCTGATTGAAATAGGTGAATTGGCCTCTCAAGCAAAGGGAAGATACCAGAATGACTACTATGCCTATGGTCCGCATCATTTGACTATCTCGAATCCTTTTGTAAAGTGTTCATTATTCTCCATCTCCACTACAATAATATAGTGCCCAGCACTCAGCCCTTCCAAACTGATCATGGCCTGACCAACATCTGAACATCGTTTCTGCCTTACTAATATACCGCCATTATTGAAGATCAACAGGTGACCCCTCGCTCCATTTCTTCCTTGTACTTGAATGTTAAGGTCATCGATGGCCGGATTGGGATAGATCCTAAGCTGATTGTCCAGTTCCTTTTCATCCTGCTTAGACAAGTTTGTACTCCTTTCTTCTCTGATTTCCGAAGCAGGTACAACAGAGTTTGGAGATCGTGTTGGGCGCTAGTTTGAGAGGTTGAGTTACATTTAACCCATGACCAAGTCATTCGATACAGACAGCACACACGACTGGGAAGAACGGATACGTAAAGAACTTAAAGGAGCTCCTTTCGACCAGGTCATTTCGCAGACCGAGGATGGGATAGAGATACGGCCATTCTATCGCAAGACCGAGAATCGTACAACACTAGATACCGGACCCCAAAGTCCATGGCGCATCCACCAGGATTTCTCGGGGATAAGAGTTAAGAACGAACTGATCCTAGCATCACTTAAGGCAGGTGTGGATTCGATCTCCTTGACCTGTGAGGATCTGTCCAAAGACCTCCAAGACGTGATGGTCGATATCGTTCAGATAGAAATAGGTGGCGCTGACTTCCATATCCACTGGCCAGCATTTATCGAGTCCAAAGGATGGGATGAGAAGACATTGAAAGGAGGATATCTATTCGATCCATTTGGCGCACTATTGGTCACTGGAGAATATGACTCCGCCTCCTTTATCCCTGATATGGTCAAACTCTTTGCGGAGAGCACTTCGGATCAAGCGCATTGGAAGACCCTATCCTTAGAAGGAGATCGATATGCAACAGCGGGGGCTAGCCCAATACAGGAATTGGCCTTTACCCTGTCTCAGGTCAAAGCCTACTTGGATATAGACAGCAATTTGGCCTCGGACATGAGCATCAACCTCTCCGCGGATACTGCTTACTTCGAGACGGCATGTAAGTTCCGTGCCTTCCCCATTCTTTGGGCCAATCTCTTGAAAGCATACGGTCAGGAGC
>JABDLZ010000287.1 GCA_013001705.1 Flavobacteriales bacterium | reverse complement strand
GATACAACGTGTTCTTCATTATGATGAGGAGAGCCAGGAGTTGATCGTGCTTGGGACGGGCTCACCAATTGAGACTGTGGCCTATCAAGTGCCTTTGGACGGTTCATCAATGACCCGCATCACGCTCGAGTCTGGGCTTCACCGTGTCAAGGTCTCCGATACGGGGAAATACATGATAGATGCCTACAGTTCACTGGAAATTCCGCGCAGAACAGTCATTCGGGATAGAAGCGGTAAGGTGGTCAAGACCTTGCTCGATGCTCCAGATCCACTGAAGGGGAAGAAGATAGGAACGACCGAGATATTCACCATACAGGCCGAAGATGGTACAGATCTCTATTGCCGGATGATCAAACCGTCTGATTTCGATGCATCGAAGAAGTATCCGGTCTTCGTTTATGTATACAATGGACCACATGTCCAACTGATCCACGATACCTGGCTCGGAGCAGCCTCCTTATGGATGCACCACTTGGCCGAGCAAGGATATATCATCTTCACCTTGGATGGAAGAGGTTCCAGCAATCGGGGTTTGAAATTCGAGCAGGCCGTACATCGCCAATTGGGATTATTGGAAGTGAAGGACCAGATGGCCGGTGTCGAGTACCTGCGCAGTCAACCCTTTGTGGATGCCGATCGTATGGCCGTGCATGGATGGAGCTATGGTGGATACATGACCCTCAATCTCATGCTGCGTCAGCCAGATGCATTCAAAGTAGGAGTGGCCGGAGGAGCAGTGACCGATTGGCGTTTTTATGAAGTCATGTACACCGAGCGGTACATGGATTCACCTGCAGACAATCCATCCGGATATGAGACGACCCGACTATCAAGTTTGGCCGATAAATTGGAAGGCGACCTGCTGCTGATCCACAACACTTCAGATGATATCGTAGTGCCTCAGCACTATATGGTCATGATGAATGCCTTCATCAATGCAGACAAGCAGGTGGACACATTCATCTATCCGGGACATAAGCACAATGTCAGAGGTCCCGATCGAGTGCATCTGATAGAACGCATAGTCGACTATGTGAACGAGCATCTTTGAATCCATCATTCTACCGGTATCCATGACCACCGATCCACTCGCAAGGGAGCTTTATGAAGGAATCACTCAGGGAGACATCCGTTCGCTGAGCAGAGGCATCACCTTGATCGAGAGCACTCTGGAAAAGGACATGATGGCCGCTGATAGTTTGATGGACCAATGTGCTGAGTTCTCTGGAAAAAGCCACCGATTGGGGATAACAGGTGTACCTGGTGTAGGTAAATCCACCTTCATCGAAAGCCTCGGGCTCAGATATTGCGAGGCGGGTCATCGCGTTGCAGTATTGGCTATCGATCCATCGAGTTTACGTACGGGTGGAGCCATACTCGGAGATAAGACCCGTATGGAGAAATTAGCCTCCCATCCCCATTCATTCATTCGACCTTCTGCTGCCTCTAATACATTAGGTGGTGTGGCACGAAAAACAAGGGAAAGCATCATTTTATGTGAAGCAGCTGGATTCGACCGCATACTTATTGAAACCGTAGGCGTGGGACAGAGTGAGACCCAGGTACGTATGATGGTGGACACCTTCGTGTTGCTCATGTTGGCGGGAGCAGGCGATGAATTGCAAGGGATCAAACGGGGCATCATGGAGATGGCCGATATCCTATTGATCAACAAAGTGGAAGAAGAGTCAGATGCTGAGGCGAGAGAGGCGATCAGTGACTATCGTTCGGCATTGCATCTTCTGGGAAGTACCGATACAGGCTGGAATCCAGGAGTATGGTCGGTCTCTTCATTGACCGGACGTGGCATGGACCAGGTGGAGAGTGCTATTCAGGAGCATTGGGAACACCTTGGGTCTGATGGAAGCCTGCAAAAGCTCCGTCAAGCGCAGGATCTGAATTGGTTCGAAGAAGCCTTGCGTGAAGAGCTATTCAAGAAATGGAGTGCTGACCGGCAAGTAGGCTCCAAATTGGAAGAACTGAAGGAAGCCGTTAAAGGTGGGGAGATCAGCCCTTTGCGAGCAGCTAGAAAAGCGACTTCTGACTAGAGCTTTGAACGAAGTTCTTGCTTCAAGTAGCGTATAGCCACGTCATGTGGGAACTCATCGATCGATCCAGCGAGTTCCAATAGAATACGGCTCAACTCATTGGCACTGCTATTCTCCGAACACTGACCGGAAGCCAAACTGATCAGCTTGATCGTCTCATCTTTGGCCTGTCGGATCAATTTCCATATCTCATCCGAGACATAGATCTGTTGACTGAGATTATGCTCGAATTCTTCTCGAATCGCCCTGACCATGTCGCTTTCCAATGACTTTGCACTATTGGCATTCTTATACATCCTCAGCACCATATTGCTGGGATTGATGCGCTCGAGATAGAGCACAAGCCGTTCGTAGGCCTGAAAGTTGACATGTACTTTGAATTTTTCAGCAGTTGCACTCCCTCTATTCAAGCGTTCAAAGAGAGCTTCCAATTGATACTTGAACAAAAAATAAGCAGCAAAGAGAACGACCAAGGCAGGTACGGTGCCTATGAGTATCTGACCAAGAATTTCCATTGACAGGGGTGTCTTTCAGTGTCTTTTCTAACGGAAATAACGCAAAATTGTTCATCTCAGTCCTTGAATGGTCTTCATAGTCTCCATTTAGTCAACGCAAGATGAGCTGATTCATGGGTCTGAGGGGGATTGAATATGTACTTTCGCAGCCACATTTCGAGAAGAGAATAATGCACCTATCCGATACGATCCAACGCTTGGCCGAATCCGCCACTCTGGCCATGGCCAGAAAGAGCAGAGAACTCAAGGAAAAAGGAGTGGATGTCATCAGTCTGAGCCTGGGAGAACCCGATTTCGACACACCGGATTTCATCAAAGAAGCCGCCATTCAAGCAATTCACGGAGACTATAGCAGCTATCCACCTGTAAATGGATATCTAGAAGTACGTCAAGCGATATCAGCCAAGTTCGAGCGCGACAATGGGTTGAATTACAGTCCCGATCAGATCGTAGTGTCCACAGGAGCGAAACAGTCTATAGCTAACGTGGTCCTTGCAATTGTATCACGCGGTGAGGAGGTACTTCTTCCGGCTCCTTATTGGGTCTCTTATGAAGAGATAGTCAAGCTGGCCGGGGGAGTTCCCAAAGTGATCAAAACAGACTTGAGCAGTGATTTCAAGATCACACCTGAACAACTGGAGAACGCCATCACCGAGAAGTCTCGCATGATGATATTCAGCAGCCCCTGCAATCCCACAGGGTCGGTCTATTCGCATGAAGAACTGACCGC
>JABDLZ010000286.1 GCA_013001705.1 Flavobacteriales bacterium | reverse complement strand
TCTCTGGGAAGTAGCCTCCATCATAGTGTTGTGTAGTGATGGTGGAATTGCTCAAGTCTATATTTCCTCCATTGACGAAATAGATCTCAAATGAGAAATTGGTGTTGATGTCATATCCATTCGAATTGAAGTCTCCTTGCGTGAAGAATACTTCACGTGCCGTTAGATCTCCTTCTAATGCGAAGAGTGCAGCACTGATAAATTCCAGATCGGATTGTGGTCCCATATGAGCGTTGGATGTAGAGATGGTCTCTTCGGCCTCAGTCGATCGGAAGAATATTTGGTCAAAGGAATAGTCTGCCTGTTCGCTCAACCAGAGTGAGCCATAGATGTTCAGGACGACAGAGTTGTTTTGGCTGAAGGTCATGGCCTGGTCGATGGTGGACATATTCAAATCCTCACACGAAGCATTCACATCGATGATCACCTCTGCATTACCCGTATTGAAAGAATTCTGATCGAAATAGACTTGATCGATCTGACTGGGAGGAGTGACGTGGGTAGTAGTACCCCCGGAGGTGGTAGCCCAATGTTCTATATCGCTCCAGTTTCCTGAGCCCCCGATCCAGAAGTATTCCTCGGGCTGGAATGGACTGATATTCCAACCTGAATTGTTCCCTTGATCATAGGTGTCGAATGCATTGAAAGTTGCACCACCTTGAGCATGGCAGTCCGTCAATGAGAGGTATTGCCCAGCTACCGTACCCGCATTCTGCTCCAGATAGAATTCAGAGCCCGTCTCATAGGAGAGTAGCGTGACCAAGGAATCTATCGTTCCTTGAAGATGGAATTGAGTAGCTATTTGAGTACTACCAGCAGCAAATGCGATCACCGACCCTGGCAGTCCAATGAAATCCTGATAAGAATTGGAAGACGTTATATGTACGCTACCGAGGAAATAGAGCGTGCCATAGTCTTCATCATCACCAGCAAATTGGCGAGTACTTGTGAGGCTTTCATAGCCGAAGTAGATGGTCGTATTTGATAGGTCGATGAACTCACTCTCGAATACCTGTAGTTTCAATGGGATGTCGATCCGGGAACTTCCCATATCCACCGTCTGATCGGAGAATATATAGAGACGGGAATTCAGATCGATGTAATGACCATTGGAATAGAATTCTCCTGCGTTGACATAGAGATTCCCTACCCGTAGGGTGTCCTGTAAATTCACCACCATTTCTTCATTCTGCATGACCAGGAAGGTCCCACCTCCTAGGCTCCGTCCTTCAGTAGCTATCGAGATAGCGCCCGACCCTTTCATGGCGATATACTTGAAATTTCGATCGATCTCATCGGATAGCAGAATGTCTCCATACACGAAGAATTTGGAAACATAATTGCCTTCATGCTCTAACTTGGGTTCATGGAGAACTCCTTGAGCGATGATGCTACCGCACATGGAGCTGTCAGGTATATAGCAGATCTGCCCAGGAGCATCGAATGAATTTACATCGAAGTATACATCGTCCAGAGAGTCGGGTTCACTGGTGTGGAATGTACTTCCACCCGAAGTAGTCGCCCAGTGTTCCAGTTCATTCCAATATCCTGTACCACCCACCCAGAAATAATCCGTGGCGGATGCATACTGGGTCAGACAGAAGATGAAGAGTAGGAGAAGTTTTGAATGTTTCATGTCGGTCGTTTATATCACAAAGGTGGATGAGATGGCTTGGACAGATCTCATTCAAATGGGTGATTTTCTACTGACGACCAATCATACAGCCTTGGGCTATAGGTACTTCGGAAGAAGTTTGTTCGACTGGACCTACTCGTTACTGATGTCCTGGATCAAACTTTTTTGAGATGCATTCAATGACCCTACTACCAGATCCTGTACGGCCCAATCGAGGTCATAGGAGATCATATCGTACAGCTCACGCTCGGTATCGATGATGACGAAGCTGTTGCGATTGCTATCTATGGCGATGAGCAATCCTTCATGCACAATGGCATTCTGGATCCATTCCATCTCTCCGAGTTCCTCGGGCTTACCAGATAGCTGACTGAAATCGAGGATGGTGGACTTCCCGTCTTTCTCGAGATGTATCTCTCCAGAACCCGTGCTCGTGGCCATGGTCAGATCAGCTTGTGACTTCCCACCATGCGGTGTGGTCAGTTGGCTGATGACCTCCTGAAAATCGCCCGTTCTTCTATCGATAGCGATGACCTTTCCCTTGTGGAATAGGGTAGCCAGGATGCGGTGTTCATCCCTGTGGTCATAACTGCTGGAATTGATGAAAGCAGCCCGCATAGCGGTAGGTAGACTCTGAGTGTTTGGGTCATCGATAAGCCGTGCTGCTATTCCTTGTTGCTGCCAGCGGGAGAATTGCTGAGGGTCACGCGTGAGCTTCAGCATCGCATCCGAGTCCGGGTCATGGCCTTCGTTCATTCCATGCTCCCAAGCGCTCCATTCCCAAGTGATCTCTTGTGTCTTGAGATCGTATTCGAAGAGGATATCCAGTCCTGAAGAGGAGACCAGCAATCGGTCGTTCTCATGCGGTGAGAACTCCACAGTATGGATGTAGGAGAACCAGTCGTTCTCGATCTTCTGCAGTACCTTATCGAGCACATAGACCGTGCTCTCAGAAGAGAAGGCAAAACGACCTTCATTATAATCCAAGCCTCTGGGTTCTTTCACCCGCACCAGTTCTTCTAGCTCTTGCACGGACCCTTGATGCAGCCGCAGGCTGACCAATCCTCCAAGGGAAACGGGTCTACGCGCTACCGATCCACGTTGACTGCGCTTCTTGGATTCGATATAGCGCTTACGGATCGCCTGCAGGTCGAAACTCTTGATGGTCAGAAGGAGAGGAATGTCCCCATAGAATGAGCTATCCCGGGTGAACCTAGCCATATCGATTCGCTTACTCATCCTTTCAGATAATCGCTGAGGTACATGAAATCGGGCATGAGATTGCCATGTAGATCGGTCTGTGAGGCACGCTCGATGATGCGATCGGGGTCATCGCCTAGGAGACAGGGTATGACCTTGTCCATGAGTGCTTGACCGAAATCCTGGGAAGCATCCTTGGGTAGTTCACAGGGCAGATTGTCCACTGCCTGCACACCGATACTTCCGGGAGTGCCGAAAGGCACTTCTTCTGCCGCTTGCGGATCATAGCCGTAATAGGCATCACCGATCACGGAGGGGCGCACCGTACTCGCTATGGGTTCTTTGATATCCATGCTCACATCACTGATTATCTGCAATCTGAGATCAGGGTCCCGCAGGTCCTCTTCAGATAGGATCAATGGGGCGTTGCTATCCCAGTAATGACAGGGGATATACATGTCGGCCGATTTGGCGAATCGCAGGAAGGTACCTTCATACTCCTCTGGATGTGCGTAGAAATGGGACTTGTCCCAGGAGCGCCCTTCGGCATGTCGATTATAATCCTCTGCATCGAGTATAGTGTACACGGGTGTTGGATCACTGTAGTCCAGGAATGCCTCCGGCTCTATCTGTTGGATATCCAATGCTCTGATGATCTCGTGTGCACCTTTACCCACACGGCCTGTGCCGGTCACGACCAGTTTGAAATGATCAGGAAGGCTGACCTTCTTCAGTTCGCCCAACATCTCCTGCATATCCTCGCAAGCATGAGCCGCTTTGATATGGAAGCTGTCATTGAGCATGCCCCAACCTCTGAATCCACTATAAGCTCCTACGATACCGGCCCAGCGACCGAAACCTATAATGCGATCACCTTTGCTGTCCTTGAGCAATTCATAATCGATGAGCTGGATGCGCTTGTCGAGAATGGCTTGAAGGAGTTTCCGGTTATAGGGTTGCTCCTTATAGGTATGGGAGAAGAAGAAATAGCGCTTGTCGGGAATGAGCATTTCGATAGGCACCTCCTTCACACCGAAGAGCACCTCTCTGTCGCTCATGTCCTCCTGTAGCTGAATGCCTTGAGCCTGGTAAGCAGAGTCTTTGAATGCACGTATCTCACTGGGTTGCACGACCAGGTCCAGTTGGGGATAGCGATCCATAAGGTTGCGGCACTGGGTGGGGGTGAAGGGCACCCGTTTATCGGGGGGTATCTTACCTTCTCTGATGATTCCGATCTTCATAGGAAATGGAGCTAGGGCCACGAAATTAAACCATTCGCCCTGCCAATGTGGCGATAAGGCAACCAAGGGCATGGAACTTGCGTCTTGGACAGTACCTTTGTACTTTATCAAAGAACATGGGGCCGACCTGGCTTTGACAGCGTGTCGATTCCTCGTGTAAGCATGCAGAGCATTGGGAATGCGCTCTTTAATCTGGACTCCCAAGCCATATTTGGCGACAACAACTACGCACTCGCTGCATAATCGGTCTAAGACCGATCATCTTAATCCACTCCGATAGTCGGGGGGACGAGTTACCCGGGTGATGATTCCTGTTCTACTGTCATCACTGATCGGGTATCGTTGAGTAGAACTAGGGACCTGACTCACTCTTAGAAAGGCCCGAAATACCCAATGAGTTAAGCTTGAGTTCGGCTGTCCTTGGCCAGGCTCAGGTCGAAAATCCAATCAAGGAATAAGCATGTAGAAAGCCCGAAAGGGATTCACGTTTGGACGGGGGTTCGACTCCCCCCGGCTCCACCAACGCCCTCCGAAGCTTTTCGCCATAAAAGCCAAGGAGGGCGTTTTGATTTCAGTCTGGACTGTCAAGTCTCATCA
>JABDLZ010000285.1 GCA_013001705.1 Flavobacteriales bacterium | reverse complement strand
GTCAGAGCTAGTCCGATGTGACGTATGCGATGAAGCCGAGGTTGAAATTCAGTCCGGACTCTGTTACCGGAACATCTCCACGGGACAGGAACCTGAATCCGATCTCAGGTCGAAGTGCCAGCCGAGGAGCGATGAAGTACTGATCTCCGACTCCTAGATTGAGTCCGAATAGGCCTTCGCTGTCGCTACTTACTTCCTCATCATCATCGTTGGTAATGGTGAAAGCACTACTACCTGCCCCTACATCCAAGAATCCATAGAACGCTGGGCACACCGCGTCTATATGGTACTGGGCACCGATCATGACCATCAAAAGGGAAGCTGTAGAGCTTGCATCCGATTCCGGATCGCAGAATTTGGCCAAACTGTAATCGAATCCACCTCGAATACCGAACCCATCTCCCACATAATAGAGTCCCTCATAATTGAAATCGATCTGGGTGACAGCTGTTTCTGATTCGAAGTTCTCGCCATCGAACTCCTGGGTCAAGACATCGGTCCCAAAGGTCAGGTTGAGACCGGTACTTCCACCCACGGCATAGTTCCCGGCAAGGAACTGATTCTCAGAAAAGCTCGAGCCTTGACCGCTGTGGAATACATCGAATCGATCACCGGTATTGAAGTTATAGGTATTGAAACCGAGATTGACCCCGGTGAATGTATTGTCACCATCATCGAAATTCTGAGTCAATCCGCTGTAATTGACATAGAGGGTGAAGGCATGCCCGTCATTGAGAAGATAAGGCATCTTGACACCCAGGCTATACTCCGTGTAATCGGATTCACTTGAGAATGTGGATCCTCCAATGTCATCTTCGCTATTCAGCGTTCCACCTCCGAAATTGCCTCCGATGAACAGGTTCTGTGATCCGATGGGAAGGATGTACGATGCACCTATGCCTGCATTGAAACTGCTCGAGGATTGGGACCCGCTTCCTTGATCGGGAGTAAAGGAATCCACATCATATCCCAGATAGCCGCGTACTTGGACATTGTCCACAATATTGTATCCGTAGTGGGACATGAATCCAAACCAGGTATTGTTGCCCAGTTTATCCCCATCCGCTGAGACACCATCGAGCCTGAGGCCGAAGAGGTCACCTAGATTGAGGGCATGTACACCTTGTTGAGAGATAGTCTGGCTATTGATCTGCGAGGAAAGACCTCCAGCTTCAGTCTGTGCATAGCTAAGAACACTGGTGAGCATACCTATGCCAATGACAAGGGGTCGTATGAATAGAGATTTCATGGGGTCGAATTTTGGTATCACACCGTGCTATACCGGTGTGTGGTTCACTCGAAAGGTATGAAATCCAGACTAATCCGAGCCATTATCAAGAAAAGAGTCCCACCCAGAATGGGCGGGACTTCTCTTTGTTTACAAGAGGTAGGACTCGGATGTCTTACCGCTTATGGCTTAACAGATGAATCAATCAATAGTTGTGTCGGTAGGTAGGAATAGACTGATCTCATCTTCGAAATCTGACGTACAGCTCAGCTTGTAGTTACAGGCCTCACCGCTGTCATAGACCATCCGGATGGAGGTCTCGAAAAGGTAGATGGTCAGTTCTTCGTTGGTGGTCAAGTCACGTGCAAGCCATAGGACGCAGAATCCATCTATCGGATCGGATAGCATGGAAATGGAAGAGATATTCTTAAAGAAGTACTTCTCTCCATTGGGATTGGTACGGATGATGTCTCCGTTGGCCTTGAGGGCGAATTCCCTGTCGGCAGAGACCTCTTTGACCCTGTCGTCCAGTTCCTCCATACAGCTGGTGCTGAACTCTTGCGGGAGGAACAAGTCTCCTTCGTAACCGGTCATGCCGTTCTGGCATGAGGTGGTAAGGAGAAGTATCATTGCTATAGTGGGTAGGATAAGCGCTTTCATGTTGAATAGTTTAATCGTTGGTTTTTACTTCAATCAAGCGATCGGATTCGAGTCCTTAACTCTTCGATCATTTGTTGACCCAAAGGTGGGGCAGGAGTGTGCTGACTCACAAGAGGATAACAACCATAAAGCCCATAGGTGATTCCCTTGAATACATAGGGGTTTTTCCCCCTTCTCTTCAAGGTAAACCACGTGTAACATCTTACAAGAGATTGAAAATCAGTATTTTGTACATCCTGCGTGCAATGAGGTCGAAATCTCTTCCTCAGGATGGACCGATGAAGGGACTATCTTGATCGAAGAACCAAGCACGCGCAGGGATGGAATCTTATACCAGTATGGAAACGATCGTCTATCTGACCGAGATCACTGCCTTGATCAGTCTGTGGTATTTCCATCGCAAGCGGGGATCTGCCCGGACATCCATTCTTTTGACGGCTCTGGGCATTGTACTACTCACTGACACTCTGCTCTTTTTCGATTGGTTCCCTTCTGCGGAATACGTAGTGATCAATCTGGGAAACGGTTTTCAGATGATCCTGTATATGTTCTTCTTCCTCTCCTTGATGCGGCACGGTACATTCATCCGCACTATGATCATCTATTTGATCGGTTTCACTATCTATTGGATGGTGGACTCCCTGTTCTTCCATTCTATTGTGAATGAGATTCAGTATCAGATCTACGTATTCGGAGCGGCCGGGGTCTTGATCTTCATTCTGGCCTATGTCCATCAGGATCTTTTGAAGAGCCATAGGGCCATTCCTGTATTTCATCGCTATCTCCTATGGATCAGTGGGGCTTTATTCTTCTATCTGGCCATAGAGATTCCGATCTTCACCATGATCAACTACATGATGGAGAATGACGTGACTGAAATGGTATTTCCGATATTTCAGTTACAGTCACTCGTAGCGATGGTCTATTACCTTACCTATAGCACTGCACTATTATGGGCCAAGACGGTTTAGAGATATTCTTGCTAGGTACGGTGATATCACTGATCGTCCTAAGTACGGGCTTCGTTCTATTCACCACCTTCCTTTTCCAATATAAGCGCAGGTCCATGATACAGCAGCAGCGCCAGGAGATCGAGTATGTGAAGGCCATTGCTGAGACAGAGCATGAGATCAAGGAAGTCACGCTGAATCAGATAGGAAAGGAGCTCCATGACAATATCGGCCAGGTACTGACCGTAGCGCGAATACGTGTCCAAGAACTACGTGGCAAGGAGGATAAGAAGGAGCTCAAGCAGGTGGAGTCCGCTCTGGTGAAGGCGATGAAGGAACTCAGGAACCTCTCACGGACACTGAATTCTGAGCGAGTGGGTGAGTTCGGGTTGCGTAAAGTACTCTTCTCTGAAATGGACCGTATCGATTCATTATCCAAGTTCTCTACCGAGATGGATACCAAGGGGACCGAGTTCGAGTTGGACAGAGAGCAGGAGATCATCATCTTCCGTATCGTCCAAGAATTCCTTTCCAACAGCCTTAAACACTCAGGCGGTTCCAGAATTATTCTGTACCTTGACTTTCAGACCAACGGACTTAGACTCAGGATCCGAGATAATGGAATGGGATTTTCCCTGAATGGGAAAAGTGTCGCAAAAGGACACGGACTATTCAACATGAAGAATCGGGCCGCCTTGATCGGAGCACAATACGATCTCTGGTCAAGGGAGGGGAAAGGGACTGGACTTGATCTGTTCGTACCTAAAACCAATGCGCATGTATAAGGTAGTGATCATTGATGATCATGAGATGGTCTCTGAGGCGATCCGATCCATGATCGAGGGCTTCCAGACCTGTCAGGTCATCTACACCGCGGCCAATGGTCGCGAGGCTATCGAGCGACTGAGAAGTAATGGACTCAAGCCCGATCTCATCCTACTCGATCTCAATATGCCTGTGATGAACGGATTCATCACCATGGAACTCATCCATGAGGAATTCCCTGATATCATGGTGCTTTGTCTTTCCATGAATGATGATCGGGACTCCTTCCTACGTATCATCGAGGCAGGAGCTCACGGCTTCATCTCCAAAATGTCCAGCCCAGAGGAACTTCATACAGCTATACAGAGTGTGATGACCAAGGGTTGTTATTACACAGATGAGATGGCCGAGTTCCTCTTCCGTTCACTTCGCAACTCCAAAGAGACCGAATCGGCCGAGCTCAGTGATAGAGAAAGGGAATTGCTCGAACATATCTGCACGGAGATGACCTACCAGCAGATAGCCGAGGTGATGTGCCTCAGTCCCAAGACAGTGGATGGATACCGCACCTCTTTATTTCAGAAACTAGGCATACGCTCACGGGTAGGTCTGGCCATGTATGCCGTCAAACACGGATACTACGACATCGCCTGATCGCTCAGTTGAGGGACAATCGGGATAATGCTCCGCTTTGGAAGAGGAGGTTCTGTCCGGTACTTCCCAATTCATTCTCGGGTCCACACTCATCTCTATAGTGGGCCGCTGCGCCACTGTCATAGATCATGAGTAGCGAAGACTCGAAAAGATAGATGGTCAAGGGTTCATTGGTCGACATATCCTCGGCCAGCCAGAGGATACAGAAACCTTCATTCTCATCGGCCAGCATGGAGACCGAAGAGCGGTGCTTGAAGAAGACCGTTGTGCCTTCAGCGTCCTTACGTTCCAAATCTCCGTTGGCCAAGAGTTTGAAGTCCCTTTCAGATACCTGCGTGTATTTGTGGTCCTTGTATTCCTCATAACACGTGGTGGAGAATTTCTGAGGAAGGAAGAGATCACCCTCATAGGCGGTCAACTCCTGTTTCTGGCATGAATTGAATAGTATCGCGGTGGCAAGGGTCAGAAAAAATGGGTATTTCATGGTACTGCGATTATACCCTTGAAAATAGAGATTTATTCCATTCTGCCTGTGGTATCTGCAAGAATTCGCTCCACAATGTCTCTATCTATCCACATCCTGTTCTGAAGCAGAACACAGTTTGCGAAGCATACCACCGAAGACGATGCCATGAAAGGGGTAGACACTGTACCAGTAGAGTCGACCATTGAGACCCTTGGGACGGAATGTTGCCCGCTGATGTAAGGTGTCTCCTTCCGTCACGAATTCGAGCCAGGCTTCACCGGGCAGTTTCATCTCAGCAAACAGCAGGAGTCTCCCTTCTTCTTTATCGGCATAGAGTACACGCCAGAAATCCAGGGCATCTCCGGGATGCAATTCATCCTCATGGGTACGACCGCGCCTCAAGCCAACACCTCCGAACAGTTTGTCAACAAAGCCGCGTATACGCCAGAGTCCATCGGCATAGTACCAGCCGGTGCGCCCTCCTATGCGC
>JABDLZ010000284.1 GCA_013001705.1 Flavobacteriales bacterium | reverse complement strand
TGCGCAGTGAGGATCCTGAAGAACTGGCCTCCCGTTTCCTGCACTTCAATGAAGCCGCGATAGAAGAAATGCGCGAAGGATGGTATATCCCCTATCCCAAGGAGGAGATCACTTGATCTCCTTCTCTATGCGGATCTCCTTGCGGAGTCCATCGCCTTCCATCTCTTTCTTCACCTCTACGCTCACCTCATCTCCATCACGTGAGATGCTGATGTTGGCGCCATCGATGAGGGTGTCTCCTTCGAAACCGGAATCTTCCAGTGCCTCCACGGCACTTTGCATATCATCCATGCCTCCATCCATCCTGATGATCTCCATCTCACCGCCTTCCTCATCGTGCCATACCATATGGTCGCCATCGCCCATGTGCTTTTTGAAGATGCGTTTTTCCATCTTATCCCCGTGATGGGGTCCTCTATGACCGGTCACTTTACCCAGGACGAATCCGAGTACGAGAGCGAGGATGGTGAATACGAGGGTCTGTGTCCAATTGCCTTTCATGGTCTGGGAGTTTTTTGATTCTTGGGTGAAAGTAGATGAAGGGGGCTAGAAGTGAAAGCTCTTTCACATTCTTTAACAGGGTTTGACAGCTATAGATTCCAACAGGACTTGGATAGAACCAGATGATACCGCAGGGAAGAAGCCAGCATTCTTTCCACAGAATTGGGCCTGATTTTCAGCTGCTTAGCATTTATCCACATCCTATATACTTCGATGAATTTGGCGAATTGTTCGCCAAATCATACATTGTGTTCGACTAACAACCAATTAAGTATAGTCACCCAGCTGTTTTTGGAATTCAAAGCATGGGCCTCTATGAGGCCTTAAATGAATAGGTCTGCCCTTTTGTATAGATCACTTTAAAAGGCCTGTCATTGGCAATGCTCCTCTTCAAATCCCTGTAGGACAGCCTTGTATATAGAACGAGGCATGGATTCTTGGGTCAGTTGGTTGCCTATCGGTTTCCATAAATCTAAAAACCATACGACCATGACCAGAACAAGACCGACCAACAATTCATTGACTCGGGGTAGACAAAAACTTCTATTCGTGTCCATTCTACTTCTCGCATTCTGCAATTACAGCATTGCGCAGGATTCCGACCAAGATGGAGTCATTGACTCTATCGACCTGGATGATGACAATGACGGCATACTAGATGTGAACGAATGCACCGGTCCCAATCAGGTGACTTTCGAGTTCAAAGGAACCTTTGGGGTCATCCCAGTCGATTCTACCGGGCCTTGCCCCGGACAACAGTGTTTCCAGAACAATACAGAAGATCTGCAGTCGCCCGTAGCCGGATATGGATACGGAGATATGAATGGGGAAGGCCGATATGCTAAGACCAATAATTTCTACGGACCATTCCTTCATGTGTCTGGAATACTGTGGCCCGATTCCTTGATCGGTCATACCACGGGCACCGCTGACGATGCCTATCTGGCTGTCAATGGTTCTACCACTCAAGGTGTGTTCTATAGGGAGACCTTGACCGTTCCGCAGAACACCACCTTCGAATATGGCGTCTGGTTCCACAATGCAAACGGAGCAGGTGGTGGAGCCCCTGAGATCGAAGTCGTGCTAAAGGACGCGGGCGATGTCGTGGTGGCTACAGTGACCGGTGGACCTCTTCAACCCTCTGACCCATTCGAATGGGTAGAGGTGAAAGAACCATTCAATTCCGGGTCAGGTACCACCTTCACTATTGAGGTACGCAATGTGAGCACCACAGCAGGTGGAAATGACTTTGCCATAGATGACGTCTTCTTCAGAGAAGTGCTTCCTCCGCTCTGCGATACCGATGATGATTCCATACCCAACGAGACCGATCTGGATTCGGACAATGACAATTGCTTCGATGTTATAGAAGCCGGCCATGACGATCCTGATGGAGACGGAATTCTTGGTACTTCTCCGGTCACAGTGGATGCTGATGGGCTCGTACTGGGTCAGGGGGGCTACTCAGGTCAACAATTGGCCGTATTGGATAGCACCGATACGGAAGCATGTTGCGGACCTCCAGGCACCAGCACAGACACTGACGGTGACGGATTATGTGATGTTATCGACCCAGATGATGACAATGATGGCGTGCCTGATGGAGATGATTCAGAGCCTCTGAACAAATTTGCTTGTGCTGATACAGATGGCGATACATGTGATGATTGCTCCTCCGGAACCTTTGATCCTTCAGATGATGGGACAGACACCAATGGTGATGGTTTCTGTGACGCAGGGTGTATAGAATCCCTCTGTGATGATGGGGACCCATTGACGGAGAATGATATCGAATTCTTGGCTCCGGATAGTACGGTATGTATCCCTTGTGCCGGGACCCCTCTGAACTGTGAAGGATTGATCATCTCTTTAGACATAGCTCCAGTGGTCTTTTGGGAAAACACTCCGGTCGATCTTTCTTCCGTATTGGATATCAGCTATTCCAATGGTGATCCGGTGACTGGCACAGGCATCTTCAATCTGCTGGATAGCGAAGGAGAGATCCTTATCGCTGGTGCAAGTGAGATTCCATTCAATCTGCCTATTGGAGGAACCTACACCCTGGAATACCAATACACCGAGACCGATGCTGGCAGTGGCAGTGTTACGTGCACAGATTCGGCCTCTGTTACCTTCAAACTCATGAGCAACGATTGCGAATGAGATGACCACATAAGATTCTTGAACCCCGCTGCCCACAGCGGGGTTTTTTCATGCCTGGACCACTAGAATATACCTACGGCCAATTCGGCCCATATCAACAGCAGGACCAACAGCACCGCTGACCATATCAGAATGCGGGACATCCGCTTATCGACCCTTTTTGTCAGCCTCTCCCCTATCCATCCGAATCCGAGTAGAAGTACACCAGCGATCAGGAAATCACCTGTTGACCAATCCACCTCATCGGTGAACTGCATGGCGATGAAAGGAATGAGCAGGATCAGCCCCGTAAAGGCCAGTACAAAACGCTGTGTTCTAGATATAGAGATGCCCATGATTTCTGCTTTAGTCTTACGTGAAACTACAAAATCTATAGAATTAGTGAGTTTGATGAATTTTCACACAACCCTCTGAATGTCCGCTATATATCCGTTTTTAAACGTTTATAAACGACATTAAACGTATGCTAAACGGGTATACTTCGACTAGGCCGTTCCACACTCCTCTTCTTTGCGGTGTCGCAATCAGAAATAGACAGCGGCAACAGAATACAAATACATACACGAACAATTAAATCACGTTATCATGAACACGCTTAGAAACAAAGTACAACTCATCGGAAACCTTGGTAATGACCCGCAAGTCCACGTATTCGAGAATGGAAATAAGAAGGCTACCATGTCTTTGGCCACTAACGAGACCTATACGAATAAAGAGGGCGAGAAAGTGCAGAACACCCAGTGGCATAATGTGGTCTTCTTCGGCAAGACGGCTGACATCGCTGAGAAATTCCTTGCCAAAGGTGCTGAGGTCGCTATCGAAGGGAAGCTCACCTCCCGCAGCTATGAGACCAAAGAAGGTGAAACGCGCTATGTGACGGAAGTCGTGGGCAACGAACTGCTCATGCTCGGACGCAAAGCTGATTGATCTCGATCAGTACTCATGGTTCAAGGGCCGCATCCGAAAGGATGGCGGCCTTTGTTCTTTTGGGCCCCCATGAGAAACTATCAATTCAATACACCGTCCACCGGCTGGAGCATCTCCGGCACATGCTCTTCATTCATGGCCTCCTTGAGGTCGATCTCGATGGTGCGCGTTATGGAATCCAGTGCCACATCGGTATTCCAGTTCTCAAAGGGTCTGGAAAGCACCACTCCGAATATGTATATCTGATGGAACATCCAACCCACGATCACCGATATGGGAACGATGAGGATCTCACTGTTCACGCTGATGAAGACTTTGATGAATGCAAAAGGGAACATGAAGATGAATAGATAGAGGAAGGCCCGGGTATAATATTCATAGGGCATAGGAAGCGGGGTGTTCTTGATCCGTTCGGCCGAACCTTGGTGACTGACCAGACGATTGAGCGTGGCTTGCATCTCCAGATACACAAAGAGGTCGACTTCCTCAGCGTTGAGAAGACTTTTGATCGCACGACCCTGCTCATATCCCAAATGTGTGACCGGGTTACTGACCTTCTGCAGATCGGTGTATTCCTTCTTATTCAGGTAAGGTCCTACTTCTTTGTCCCATTGTGCCTGGTCATCGATCTTACGCAGTCTCATTTTGAGGGCATATACCCATGCGATCTGTCGGTCGATTAAGCTTTGCAATTCGCGCCCTTCTTCACCTGGAGCGGGTATGGAGTTCAGGCAGGTGATGACCTGACGCGCCCAATTCCGAGAATCGTTGATGATCCCACCCCATATCTGACGCGCTTCCCACCAGCGACTATAGGCCGAACCGTTCTTGAAGGCCAGAATGATGGCCAGTGCCACACCGAAAATGGAGACCACCTCGGTCGGGATGTAATAGTCCTGTATCCCCAAGGGCACATGCAGGGTATAGGCCGCCAGAGCACAGAGCGAACTGAAAAGGAGATTCTTCCAAGAATACTTCAGCGTAGTGCCGATCATCAATCTATCCCGGGTGATCATAGTGTGGTTGTTTTATTAGGTGCTCAAATTTGCGCCTTCCATCTGACAATGTGAAGTTCTTTGCAAGTAATTCCTAGACGAAGGCTGCCTGCTTCTTTCATTCTATTTCCATTCTCCCCCTTGAAATATTCTCAAGAACATTTGGTTGCATATGCAACCTTTTTTATACTTTCGCTCCCTGATGTCACAGACCGATCTAGAATTTCCTCGCCCCTTGGTCGCTTTTATGGGCAAGACCATGAAGCATATCGACATGCTGATGTGCGGCCGTTTGGCCGAGAGTGGCATCGCCCTTACGGTCAAGCAGGTCATCGTTCTGCACAAGTTGGAACGTGGATGCACTCACCAATCCGAATTGGCCATACTTACCGGCAGAGACAAAGGATCCCTGACCCGATTGATACAATCCCTGGAGCGTAAGGGCTTTGTGGAACGCACTGCCAGTACCGAGGATAAGCGAGTGAATATCGTGCTCTTGACTCCTTCGGGTAGGCAGATGCTCGATCGAGCCCGACCCATCCTCGACCAGACTTTCGAAGCAGTACTGGATGGCATATCAGAAGACGACCGCCTGGTGACCCGTCAGGTGCTTCAGCAGATCCTTCAAAACACACTAGACATATTAGAGCCCTCCGACCCATGAAAAAACGACAGCTCATCATCATAGCCGTTGCTCTGGCCATCATTGTATTGGCCCGATTGGCCTCCAACTTCATCGGCACTCCACCCGAACGACCGGCCCCTACTCCTGTGGAGAAGGTCAATACAGTATTTGTGGATACCGTAGCCTTGGCCGAAATACCCATCTCCATCCGCTCCACGGGACGTGTAGAGGCTATCGACCGGGTCGTCCTTTACAGCGAGGTACAGGGTATGATGCTTCCCGATGGGGGAAGATTCAGAGCAGGGAACCGATTCAAAAGAGGGGATGTACTCTTCCGTATACGCTCCAATGATCAGCGAGCGGCCGTAGTCAGTGCGCGGAGTTCTTTCCTGCAGACCCTCAGCACGGTCATGGCCGATATCCGTTTGGATCATCCCGATGAATATCCTAATTGGGATGCATTCCTCACCTCTGCCGATGCGGAGGATGGTATCCCTTCTTTACCAGAGAACATTTCTCAAGGGCTCGAGCGATTCCTGACCGGGAGAGGTGTATTGAGCAGTTACTACACCGTTCGCAATGCAGAAGCCCAACTCTCCAAGTACACGGTACGGGCACCTTTCAACGGGGTGCTTACCGAGGCCAGTGCGGTCCCCGGCACCGTGTTGCGACAGAACACGGAAGTCGGTGTGTTCTTGAAACCTGGGCAGTACGAAATAGAGACCGCGGTGGATCGCAGCACCATCGACCTACTCTCTGTGGGCCGGGAGGTAGAGGTCACCGAGTCCATGAGCGGAGACTCCTGGGCCGGGACGGTCAAGCGCATCAATAGCGCAGTGGATCCCAGCACCCAGTTATGCTCCTTCTTCACGCACGTACAGGCTGATGATCTAGAAGATGGAACCTATGTGGATGTAAGCGTTCAAGCAGAGCAGGTAAAGGAAGCTTATGTCGTTTCGCGTTCCACGCTGATCGATGAGAAAGCACTTTACACGGTAGTGGATAGTCTCCTTCATATACGACCGATCCAGGTCATCCACATAGAAGGCGGAAATGCCATCGTGAAGGGTCTGAAGAATGGCGATGTGATACTGGAGCAGGTCCCACCCGATGCTTTCGAAGGCATGCAAGTGGCCATTTACACCAAAGAAGAAGACCAGTGAAGAAGCTCATCTCCTACTTCATAACCTACCCGGTAGCGGTCAATACCTTGATACTCGGGGTGGCGATACTGGGTGTGATCGGAATGTTCAACATGCGCTCGAGCTTCTTCCCCTTGCAGGACTCCAAGTTCATCAACATCACCGTGGCCTATCCAGGCGCAAGTCCCGAGGAGATGGAAGAAGGGGTAGTGCTCAAGATCGAGAACAACCTCAAAGGACTCCTCGGAGTAGACCGATTCACCTCGTCCTCATCTGAGAACAGTGCGAGTATCTCTGTAGAGGCCGAGAAAGGCTATGACATCGATGTGCTGTTGGCCGATGTCAAGAATGCAGTGGACAAGGTGCCTTCATTCCCCACGGAAATGGAACCTCCAGTTGTGGCCAAACAAGAAACCCTCACCGAGGCCATCTCTATGGTCATCACGGGAGAAGGAGTGGATCTGGCCACCCTCAAGAACATGGCCAGGGAGGTGGAGACGGATCTTAGGAATCTCGAGGGTATCTCCCAAGTAGAGATCTCCGGGTTTCCCGATGAAGAGATCAGCATCGACCTCAATGAAGAGACTATGCGCGCCTATGGCCTGAGTTTCGCTGAAGTATCCAATGCAGTGGCCAGTAGCAATATCCTGGTCACGGGTGGCACAGTCAAGACCGATGAAGAGGAATACCTCATCCGTGTACGTAATCGGGGCTACTATGCTCAGGCACTAGAGCAGATCATCGTACGCATGGATAGTGATGGGCGTACCGTGAGACTCAGCGATATCGCAGCCATACGAGACACGTGGTCAGAGACTCCGGAGCGCGGTTATTTCAACGGGACCCCATCGGTGGCCATTCAAGTGCGCACCACCAATAATGAGGACATGATCTCTGCGGCACAGCAGACCTTGGCCTATATCGAGGAGTTCAATGCGGAGAACCAGAACCTAAGATTGGAAGTCACGCGGGATTCGAGCGTGACCATTATCCAACGTACCGAGTTGCTCCTGAAGAACGGTCTGCAAGGAGTGGCACTGGTACTGCTCTTCCTCTCGCTCTTCCTTAGACCACGACTGGCCGCTTGGGTAGCATTCGGTCTACCGGTATCCTTCTTGGGCATGTTCATGTTCGTCAACTCCATGGACGTGACCATCAATGTGCTCTCCCTCTTCGGGATGATCATCGTGATCGGGATCCTGGTCGATGATGGAATTGTCATCGCTGAGAATATCTTCTACCACTATGAATCCTTAGGCAAGAGTCGGATCAAGGCCGCCATCGATGGCACCATGGAGGTGATGCCCGCGAT
The DNA here is from genome assembly GCA_013001705.1 of Flavobacteriales bacterium. NCBI lineage: Bacteria > Pseudomonadati > Bacteroidota > Flavobacteriia > Flavobacteriales > Flavobacteriales bacterium. The sequence continues at coordinate 2,051 of JABDLZ010000284.1, read as the reverse complement.
ATTCTCGGCCATTCTCACCACAATGATCGCTTTCAGCACCTTCTTCTTCTTAGATGGTCGCATAGGTGAATTCTTTGGGGAGGTGACCATTGTAGTCATGCTCACATTGGGATTCTCGCTCTTCGAGGCATTCATCATACTGCCTTCCCACGTGGGCCACTCCAAAGCACTCACCAAGGAACAGAAGCGCTTTGTTTTCAACGTCTGGGGTGACAATGCCATGGACTGGATGCGCAACCGGATCTATATGCCTTTGCTGCGCAAAGCCTTGGAATACAAGCCGATCAGTCTGGCCATCATGGTCGCTCTACTGATGATGAGTTTTGCCGCCATGCAGGGAGGTATCATACGCAGCACTTTCTTCCCCGTGGTGGCCAGTGATCGGGTCTCGGTCACGCTGAAGATGCCCCAAGGGGTCAACCCCGAGGTGACAGATTCCTTGATCTCCATCGTAGAGGCCAAAGCCTGGGAGACCAATGAGGAATACAGCGCGCGGCAAACGGACTCGCTGCAGGTCATCGAGAATATCAGGAAACAGATCGGCCCTGGTACGGCCAATGCCAGTCTCTTCATCAATCTTCTTCCCGGAGAAGAAAGGGATTTCAGTGCTTCGGAGATCGCCAATGCCATATTTGAGAAAGTAGGAACTTTCCCAAATGCTGAGAGTCTGGTGATCGATGGAGGTAGCAATTTTGGAGGGAGCCCTGTTGCTGTTTCCCTTCTGAGCAACAATATCTCCGAGTTGAAAGCGGCCAAGCTGGAACTGAAGGAGATCCTTGAAGCGAACCCATTGCTACGAGACATCGGGGATAACGACCCGGCCGGTATCAAAGAAATAGAATTGCACCTCACGGATAAGGCCTACAGTCTAGGGCTGGGACTGAGCGATGTGATCGGTCAAGTGCGTGCAGCTTTCAATGGACAGCAGGTGCAGCGGTTCCAGCGAGGTGAGGATGAGATCATCGTATGGGTGCGCTATGAACGCGAAGGGCGTTCGGAGATCGAGGATCTGGACCAGATGCGCATACTCACTCCATCAGGCGATCGTATCCCCTTGAGTGAATTGGCCTCTTACTCCATCGGCCGTGGTGATGTCACTATCAATCACTTGGATGGAAAGCGGGAGATCCGCGTAGATGCAGACCTCAAGAATCCCAAAGAGGGAGCTTCTGCCATCGTACAGGAGATCAAAGATGTACACATGCCTTACCTCAAGGCCAAATATCCCAGCATCTCAGCGCTGTACGAGGGACAGAATCGGGAAGCAGCTAAGACGCAGACTTCCGCACAAAAGACCTTCCCGATCATCCTGCTGCTCATCTATATCGTCATTGCATTCACCTTCCGCTCTTTCAGTCAACCACTGATACTCATCGTCATGATCCCCTTTGCCTTCATCGGAGTGGGATGGGGACACTGGATCCATGACTTTCCCGTCAACATGCTCTCCATGCTTGGTATCATCGCCTTGATCGGTATCGTGGTCAATGATGGCCTCGTCTTCATCGCCAAGTTCAACTCCTTCCTCAAAGAAGGGCTGAGTTATGAAGATGCGCTCCTGCGCGCTGGAGAATCCCGTTTCAGGGCCATCTTCCTCACTTCCATCACGACCATAGCCGGGCTATCACCTCTCATTTTCGAGACCAGCCGCCAGGCCCAGTTCCTCATCCCCATGGCCATTTCCATCGCTTATGGGATTGGGATCGCTACGGTTCTCACACTGATCATGCTGCCCCTATTGCTCTCCTTGAGCAATCAACTCAAAGTGCATGTTCTCTGGCTCTGGGAAGGAAAGCGACCCAGCAGGGAATCCGTAGAACGGGCCATCCAGGAGATCTCTGCAGAAAAAGAAGCTCAAGACAATGAATAGAATCGCCCTCATCCTACTTACTCTGTGGCTATCCGTTGGAGGCCCGGCCCAGGAGCTCTTGACTTTTGAGCTGGCCTTACAAAATGCCCTGGAGCACAACCACGAAATACGCATGGCCCGTCTCGATGCAGAGATGGCTGAAAATGATGCACGTGCAGGTAGCAATGGATATCTGCCTACC
>JABDLZ010000283.1 GCA_013001705.1 Flavobacteriales bacterium | reverse complement strand
ATGTAATTCGATGTTCCATGGCGTAAGGAATTCTCGGGTGGAACTCTGGATATCCCTAATCCGGCTCAGGAGTTTGCTTCGTTTTGAAAGTAGACTTCCCAAGCCTTTCTCCAGCCCTTCCTGTCCTGAGTCAAGAAGTGCATTCCTGTATGGAATACTCTCTTCTTTGATGAGTGTACTCAGCGAACTCTGTATCTGCCTGCGGGGGTTCCAGCTCTTTCCTTCCAAAAGATTGCTTCGGCACCAATCGATGAGCTGAGCGGTGATGAATGTGTCCCTGCCGATATCGCTCAGTATCTGATCGATGAGCAGGTCCATGATCTTCTGATGATCCAATTCGATATCGAAATCGAAGGGCAGACCGATCTCTTTGCTGAATGAGCGCAGTACGCTCAAGATGAAACTGTCTATCGTACTTATATGCAGATCGGAATAGCGATAGAGCATCATTTGATGCATGTGAGCTGCCCGCTGATGGATCTCTGCAGCTTCCAATCCAGTTCGTTCTTGAATGTGGGAAGTCAAGTCTGAGGAACTGGGAGAAGAGTGCTCGTCATTCTCACCCAGTATGCGCATGAAGCCTATGATGCGCTCTTTCAATTCATGAGCCGCCTTGTTGGTGAAGGTGATGGCCAATATGTGTCTGAAATATCTGGGGTCATTCCTCGATAAGCAGAGCGCAGCATATTCCAGGGCCAAGGTGAAGGTCTTGCCTGAACCTGCGGAAGCATTGTATACGATGAGATTGCTCTGGGCCATGGGAATTAGATGGAGCTAAATCTAGATAATCAAAAGGCACGGAACATGTGTATATTGAAGGGACAACAATCACATTGAATAATAGATCAACACCTATGAAACATCTGTATGAAGTCAGTGGAATGACATGTGGCTCGTGTAAGGCCAAGGTCGAGAAGGCCTTGACGGGGATTAAGCATGTGGAGTCGGTAGATGTCGACCTAGAGAAAGGTCGAGCACGTGTCCGAATGCGGGAACATATCCCTACCGAGCAACTGCAGACTGCACTTGCTACGGTGGGTGAGTATAGCATCAGTCCTACTCAGAATGCGATGGAAGAGAAATCCATGATACTTCCCGCTGATGACAAGGAGAGCTATTCTTTCAAGCCTCTGGTCCTTGTATTGGGCTTCATCCTCCTCTTGGTCATGATCGGAGAATACAATCAGGGATCCTTTGACTGGATGCGCTTCATGAAGAACTACATGGGAGGATTCTTCATCGCGTTCTCCTTCTTCAAATTACTCGACCTGAAAGGCTTTGCCTACAGCTATCTCAGCTATGACATCATTACCAAGAAGTGGTTGAGGTGGGGATTCATCTACCCATTTGTGGAATTGATTCTAGGAATATTCTTTCTCATGGGCTTCCAGCTACGCTGGACGCTTATTACGACCATCGTGGTCATGGGGCTGAGCAGTATTGGAGTGATACGCGCTGTACTTGACAAACAGAAGATCAAGTGTGCATGCTTAGGCACAGGCTTCAACCTACCGATGAGTACAGTGACGATCATTGAGGATGTCGGCATGGTTCTTATGTCCATCATTATGTTGATCTATCTATAAATCAAGTATCGACATTATGCAACACTCGGATTCACAGACAGGAGGAACTTATCGATCCTTCTTCATCACGCTGGCTATCTCATTCGTGGTCATGTACCTGGTCATGTTCTTGAACATCGACCGCTTGGAGCATTTCTATCTAAGCAATACACGTACTTACATGACCTTGCTGATGGTCATGCCTATGGCATTGATCAAGTTGATCGCAATGAGGAAGATGTATACAAATAAGAAGATGAATACAGCTATAGCCTTGGGTGCGGTGTTGATTTTTCTTGCTTCATTGGCCTTCCTGCGTAATCAGACATTTATAGGGGATGAGGAGTATATGGATGCCATGATCCCTCACCACAGTAGCGCCATCATGACCAGTCAAAAAGCACAGATCAGTGATCCCGAGCTTAAGAAATTGGCTGAGGAGATCATCAAGGCTCAGGAGAAGGAGATCGCCCAGATGAAGGAGATCCTGGAGCGGCTAGAAGGAGAGCAACACTGAAGAGTCTCTTCTACTCTTTGATGAAGCGGATGACCGATGTCTCTCCGTTCTCAGTGTGCACCCTTAAATGGTAGAATCCTGGAGTCAGGGTGTTCAGATTTAGTGTACCACTTCCAGTAAGACCAGAATAGGCTCCACACGATCGAGAAAGTGCATCGAAGATCTGAAGCTCGATAGGACCTTGGGTCATCATCTGATAGTTCAATTCATCACGGACGGGATTGGGAAAGATGGAAAAGGAAAGTTGCTCTTCTTCCATTCCTACCAGTCCAGGATGTACGGCTTGATACAAGACCGTGCCTGAGGAAACGTCTTCATAGACCACATGGAACTTCCCATCATGAAACAGCATGTCTGGATAGCGTTGCGAACCTGATAGTTCTGTCAGTAGGCCTTGATCGGAACCCAATCCAGATATACCTGTGGTACTGAATGACATACCTATCTCCAAAGACCCGTTGTAACTCTCCTGCCAAACGACTCCCAGGGTATCTCCTGACCCTGCGATACGAGGTCTATTCTGCTGAGAGCTCTCTTCTTGTGCAGGGGGGAGGGTCAGTGTACTTGATACGTTGCCAAGGAGAGGATCGAGACTGGAGAAATAAACCCCGCTGCCCCATGAGCTACTGGCGCTGAAAAATGCAGCGTGCACAGCACCATCTTCAGCTAGCAGATGAGGACCATTACTGGGGCAGACCCCAGAGACCCAATCGGTCTCATCCATATCGTACGCTTCTGAAAAACTCAGCCCTCCATCTGTTGAACGTGCGACCCAGATATCCCGAAGGTTCGCATCGTTATTTCTGAATGCGACATAGATATCCCCATTGGGAGAAACAGCGATGTCTCCATTACAGCATTCGCAAACCTCCTCTCCCGCAGCTATTTCATTGACCCAGGCCTCAGCGCTGAATGAAGCTCCGAAATCCGAGGATCTCACCAGACCGTAGTGTGCATCGCCCTCCTGAGCATTTGTATTGACATAAGCTACCAGAGGTTGACCATCAGCATCCACCGCTACAGTCGGTATCGTGGCCCTTCTGCCTTGAGGCGGTACGAAGGCAGCAACAGGGTCATCCCAAGTCAGACCGTTGTCCCCGGAATGAGTGATGTATATCGCATCACCGTACACTTCGAATGTCACGTACATATGCCCATTGCCCGTGGCAAAATTGGGGCCCAGACTACCGCTCCAGAGATTGGGATTCAATCCCCCGAATGGAATCTGGCTAGGACTTGAGAATCCTTGGCCATCCCAGCGGCTCAGATAGAATGCTTCATTTCCGGTGCGCATCCAGAATACCACGACCTCTCCTTGGTCGGTGATAGCGATTCTCGGACTTTTATTGCCATAGCTGTCATCTCCATCTGTAACCGAGACCACATAGCCAGGAGTGAATTGGGCGTAACTTTGAGGAGAAACAACCAGAGTCAACACTATACCGATGACCATTGTCTTGAACACGGTCGAATATGGAGAATGCTTAGTCATGCCCAAAAGGTAGTGATTGTTCTGCTTGGATTGTACTAATTGTGAGAATCGATAATTGCATGAGATTAAAACCGCTGACCATTACCTTTTTCCTTTCCTCCTTGTTGGTATTGACTTGGAGCGGGTGCGATAAAGACGATGACAATGATGATGGAGGAGACACTTCTTCTGCCAAAGAGATCATGATCGTGGTCCAGCCCATGGTGGGCGCTGAGGCTGTAGAATTGAACACAGCCTATGACATCAATGGTCAGTCGGTGACTTTCGATCGATTGAAATTCTACCTCTCCAATATCCAGGTCACGGATGATGAAGGAAATGTGCTTGCCGATAACGATGGGCTCCCCATTCTGGCCGATACAGAGCAGAACGGAATCATCGTAGGAGAAACGGAAGAACCTCAGTTGTACATGATCACCTTCGGAGCAGGTGTGGACAGCACGGCCAATACAGGTAGTCCAATGACCAATCCCTATCCGCTGGATGATACAGAGATGCACTGGAATTGGAATCCTGGTGGAGGGTACAAGTCCTTTGTCATGGAAGGGACGGTCGATGGCAACGATTTCGTGACTCATGCAGCCGCACCGGATGTCTCGTCCAATATCATCTATCAGGAGGGCATCACGGCCGACCTACAGACCGTGAGTACGACAGGCGACCACATCCACATAGAGCTACAGGTCGACTTGGCAGATATGCTGGATGGACTCACCATTCCTGACGGACCGAGTATGGGTACGGCAGAATTCAACCGCAATTACATGAACAAATTGGGAACAGGCACCCCGTTCTCCATTGAATAAGAAAATAGATCGCAGGGTCCGGAGAACTCGACCCCAGTATCAAAGCATGAAAACAATTTATCCCATCATAGTATCGATTGTCCTGGTCTTCTTCATTGCATGTGAAAGCGAGACCTTGGAAGAACCATTCGATGGGCCCAATTTTGAATTGAGAGTGGATATCTCTCATGGGGATCAGGAGGTGGAGTTGTATGAATACTATCAGAATGTGGCCGGAGATAGCATGAATTTCGAGCAGATCCTCCTCTATCTGTCCGATATCTCCCTCATCAAGACAAATGGGGATTCGGTTTATCTGACCGAGATAGAATTCTTCGACCTGAACGGGCCTACCGAGGTGCGATCCTTTGATGTGGAGCCGGGTGACTACTCCGGTCTGGTCTACCATATCGGTGTGCCGAAACGACTCAATGGGATGGATAATCCCGATTTCATGATCAGTATCTATGGTCCGGACAGTCCGCTCAATGTTGCCAATGGGATGTACTGGGCATGGGCCACCGGCTATCGCTTCCTGATCTATGAGGGGCGCTTGGACACCACACCTGATGTATTCGGTGATGTCCCATCCTTCTACTCGATCCATCTGGGTAAGGACACGCTCTATACTCAGATGCAGGTCGATCTACCCTTCTCGGTCAGCGATGAGGAGACACGTAGCTTCTCTATTGATTGGGATCTGTCCCGCTCTATCTATGATACAGAGGATACCTTGGACCTGCGCATCCCGGCAGAGAGCCAGTGGCATGGGGAGAATAATCACTTGGGCTTCAGATTCCAGGATTTCCTAAAGCAATCTTTTGATCACGCGGTCGAGTAATACACTCTGGTCATTGGTCGTAGTGGGGATGACGCTAGCGTGCAATTCTCCGCAGAGCACTGCACCGACTCCATACCATCTGGACTTTCCTGAGGGATTTCCTGAGATGGCCATTCCCGATAATAACCCCATGAC